>JBJOOW010000223.1:0-2539 GCA_046051095.1 Bacteroidota bacterium
TTAGCAGAGGCAAGCTGAAAGTGCCCGATCATCCGGTAATCCCATTTATTGAGGGTGACGGTACGGGGCCGGATATTTGGCGTGCTTCTGTGCGTGTACTTGACGCCGCTGTTGAAACCGCATACAAAGGCAAAAAGAAAATTGAATGGAAAGAAGTGTTGGCTGGCGAAAAAAGCTTTAAACAAACAGGCAACTGGCTACCCGATGAAACCCTTGACGCTTTCCGCGAATACCTGGTTGGTATTAAAGGGCCGCTTACCACACCTGTAGGTGGTGGTATCCGCTCGCTTAACGTAGCCCTGCGCCAAATACTTGATTTATACGTATGTCTGCGCCCGGTACGCTACTACAGCGGTACTCCATCGCCGGTTAAGCACCCCGAGAAAGTTAGCATGGTAATCTTCCGCGAAAACACCGAAGATATTTATGCAGGTATAGACTACGCCGGTGGCAGCGAAGCAGCCAACGAAATTCTTAAGTTTTTGAAAAGAAAATTTGAGAAAGACTTTGGTAAAATACGTTTTAGCGACAAGAAAAAAGGCAAAGAATACCTGAAGGCTGCCCGCCTGAAAGATACCGACCCTGAAACCTGTGTAGGTATTGGTATTAAGCCGGTATCTAAAATTGGTTCTCAGCGCCTTGTACGTTCGGCTATAGAGTATGCTATAACCCACAAACAAAAAACAGTAACGCTGGTACACAAAGGCAACATTATGAAGTTTACCGAAGGTGCTTTCCGCGATTGGGGTTATGCCGTAGCAGAAACTGAATTTGCTGCCGAAACCTACACCTGGAACACCTGGGAAAAGACCAAAAAAGAGAAAGGCGAAGCCGCTGCCAACGACGAAATGAAAGCAGCACAGGCCGCAGGTAAAATAATTGTAAAAGACTCTATTGCCGATATTACCCTGCAGCAGGTACTTACCCGCCCTGAAGATTTTGATGTAATAGCTACCCTTAACCTAAACGGCGATTACCTGAGCGATGCATTAGCTGCACAGGTTGGTGGTATAGGCATTGCACCGGGCGCTAACATTAACTACGTAACCGGCCACGCTATATTTGAGGCTACCCACGGTACTGCTCCTAAATATGCCGACCTGGATAAAGTTAACCCTGGCTCTGTAATTCTATCGGGCGCTATGATGTTTGAATACCTTGGCTGGACCAAAGCTGCTGAGTTGATTCACAAAGGCCTGGAAGGTGCTATTGCCAACAAACGCGTTACATACGATTTCGCCCGCCTTATGGACGGTGCAACCGAAATTAAATGCAGTCAGTTTGCTGATGAAATCATCAAGAATTTCTAAAAAAAGACGGAAGCCCGGAGACGGAAGTCCGAAGTAATAAAAAGCCCTGGTTCGAAAGAACCGGGGCTTTTGTTTTTTAATAGTAGCAGAGGACTTCATCCCCTGCTATACAATCACGCCCCTTCGGGGCTAAACCAAGCCCCAAAGGGGCGTGCATAACAAAGCATCGGGTACAGCCCGATGCTTATTGCGTTTTCATATGCCTTCTTATACTGTTTGTAAAAATCAATTATCAGCAGAGGACTTCATCCCCTGCTGTACTATCACGCCCCTTCGGGGCTAAACCAAGCCCCAAAGGGGGGGGGCATAACAAAGCATCGGGTACAGCCCGATGCTTTACATTGAATATCAATCACCTTAAATTGAATTTAACACCCAAAGGCTTGACGGATAATTACTTTGCATTTAAATTAGATAAAACCGGTTTTTACTAAATTTGTCTAGCCTTATAACCCAGGCTAATTCATACACTATGAATAAATACAGAATACTTACACTGATTGCTGTAGCAACCATTATGTTTTCATCGTGCCGCAAAGAGTTTTCGGAAAGCGTACAGAGCGCATCGGATAACGCGGCGATAGAAACTGAATACTCGCAGATATATGATGTAGTGGCAGATTATGCCAGCACCGACCACCGTACCGCCAAAACTGATGATATGATACTACCCAGCGGTGCTAACGTAACCTTTGCCGATACCACCTTTGATGATGGCGATGGTATAGAGTTTACTATTGATTACGGCCCGCTTGACCATGGCACCAGCTATAAAGGTATACTGTGTGGCGATGGCCGCTACCGTGCCGGTAAAATACATGTGGGTATGAACAACCGCTGGAACAATTTTCCGGTTACACTTAACGTAACTATATCTACCGCCGACGATTATTATATAGGCAACGGCACTAAAATGTATAAGCTATCGGGTAACAAAACCATACAGCGCAACAACGCTACCAGCTACCGTGTAATAGTAGATAATGCTACCCTGCAACGCGACAACGGCACCGTAACCTGGGCCAGCGACCGCAGCATTACCCGTACCTACGATGCCGGCCCGGGCTGGTATAACGATGAATACGAAATAAGCGGCAGCGCCAGTGGCACTAATGCCAACGGCGGTACTTTTATGGTGGCTACCCTACACCCGCTTAAAAAGAAACTTACCCTGGGCTGCCTTAGCACGTTTGTAGCCGGCGAGCTTACCCTAACCAATGGCAACGGCA
>JBJOOW010000224.1:0-5205 GCA_046051095.1 Bacteroidota bacterium
TAAAAACCGGCATTAACATCCAGCCCTGGTGCTGGTTAAGCATATCGGGCAATAATATGCCCTGTTTATCGTACCAGAAATAGAAAGTAAACAGTACAAACAGTGGGGCCAGAAATCCTAACAGCAGAATGGTCCACTCGCGGTAGTTGAACGGACGCACAATTGCGAGCCCTATATAACCAAACAGTATAAGTATGATACACGGGAAATAGAAAATGGCAGCTATTGAAAGCAAAAAACCTACATCGAACACATCGCCGTACGATTTTTCGTTTTTTGCCAGGCCAAACAACTTTCCGGTAGCCAGTATAACAAATGTTAGCGCCAGCGATGCGGGAGTTAGCAGCAGATTCTCTTTAATAAGCGAGGCAAACAATATAAAAAGCAACCCGGCGGTATAGTTTTTCTTGGCCAGAATTTTATTGCCATTTACAATACCGTTAACCAGCAGCGCCTGAACAAAGCATAGCGTAGCTGCCAATACAGCACTAACTGCCTGATAATTTTGAGCCAGGTTTTCGAGCGGGGTAAAAACCAATGCACTTAATGGCTCGCGGTGTTCGAACACAAAGGCAGTGTCTACCGGTACCACCCACAGGCATACCCTGAAGGCAAACAGGTACAGCACATAAAAGATAACTACAAGCGGGTTATTTGAGCGAAAAAACGAAAGCAAACTATGTTGTTATATTTTAGGTACAATGGCTTATAAAACCGGTACAGTTTAATAAATGATTTTTACCAACCTTAGCGTATTGCCCTTATAACTTGGCAAAACTACCTGGTTGGGCGAAATTTGCTTGCCCATTTTAGGCAACACCAAAAGGTCGCGCTCCTCCTGATTAAACAAAGTTACGCGGTTACTTCTACCCTCGCTTTGTAACACATACTCATTCAGCACACCGCTATTGCTTACATCATCCAGATAAATAAAATGAAGCTTATCCTTTTCGTTCATTATTAAAAACGATGAGTAAGCACCATTATCATCTTCGCTGGTTTGTTTTTTGCGGAGTATAGAACTCCAATCCATCACACCATCGGGTTTTAACGAAAAGGCTATGATATCGTTAAACTGAAAAATTTCGATAGTGCGGTAACTGGTATTGTTGTAGCCGGGTTGAAAGCTCATAGGCACCGCTGTTTCGCGCGAATCTTTAATAAACGATTCGGCTACTATTAAAGTGCCGCCATCGTTACGCAGCATACACCGCCTTATATTGAAAGTATACAGGCTAAGGTTGGTTACATTTTCGCGGCCGGTAAGCTCGCCTATAAACTGTTTAGTAAAAGCAGTGTACTGTTTTTTTACCAAAGTGCCGTTTGCCGGGTCGTAGCTGGCATATAAAAAGCCATTGGCTGCAGCCTCCGATTCACCCCGGCCCGCATCGAAAAAGCCTGCCATTACCAGGTTGCCATTCTTGTTATCTATGTCAAAGTATGGCTCACCAAACAATCGCTGTTCGGTAGCAATACTGTAATCGGTCATATTACCTTCGCCATCTAATCGTATCACATCGTAACGCACCGTGTTATTGTCGGTTTCGGGCCTGAACAACATAAACATGTTGCCCTGGTTATCGATAAGCGTTTTAGAGTTTTCCAGTTCTTTTTCGGGGCGGTTAACTATTGCCGTTTTGTTGTACCGTACTTTTAAGCCCTGGTCTACACACAAAAAACGCACGGCTTCTATATTACCTATTGCACTAAAGTAGGGGTAATAAACCATCATATACGATTGGTCTACCGATTGTTTAAAGCGCAGGTTAGAGGCTACTAATTCGCGTCGGTCAACAATCGAATCAATCAGTATTGGTTTGCCAATTTCAATAAACTTACCATTAACCGGTTGGGCCCATAGTAACGAGTATTTTCTATCCTGCTGCAGATAAAAAATAACCGCACCGGTTTTGTTAAGCATTATATACTGTAAAGGGCCGTTTTGGTTTTTAAACGAAATTGTTTTGGTAGTTACCAGTTTCATTTCGTCGCCGTATACCTGTATTACATCCTCCATGCCGTACAGGCGCACAATAACGCCATCGCTGTTTTGGCCTATTACCTTAAACTTGCCCGATTTGGCTGGTAGTTTGCTGGGGTTAGATACCTGCACCACTTGTGCTGTAGCACATAAAGCAGTAAGCATAAAAAGAAAAGATACCAGCGTTTTCATTACCGCTAAATTAGTTTTTGGCAGGTATAAGCTTAGTATGCTATCACATTTTTTTAAAAATTGATAACCCACCGGTAGTATAACCCTTGTAACTAAAAATTATTGTTTCAGGCGTGGGTCCATGGCATCGGTAAGGCCATCGCCAATAAGGTTAAACGTGGTAACCGTTACAAATATGGCAAAGCCAGGGAAAATAGCCAGCCACCATGCCTGTGGTATCTGGCGGGCATATGATAGTAACTGGCCCCAGGTAACTGTATCGGCAGGGCCAAGGCCCAGGAACGACAGCGTAGACTCGGTTAATATTGCACCTGCTACACCAAAAGCTATAGAGATTAACACCGGTGAAAGTGCATTGGGTATAGCATGGCGGAAAAGGATATACGCGTTACCAAAGCCAAGCGAATTGGCAGCCTCTATATACTCCAGGCTACGAACCTTCAACAACTCTGCGCGGATAAAACGTGCAATTCCGGTCCAGCCGGTAAGGCCTATTATACCCATTATTACATACAGGTTAGGCTTACGTACTATAGATATGATAAGTAGTATAAGAAACAGCGTAGGTATAGAGTTAAGCACTTCTATGGTACGCATTATAATCAAATCGAAGGGTACAGATACCTGCTTACCCAAAAACGATACACGCTTAAGCGGAACAATAAGCAGGTTGCCTACCAGCATAACGCCGCTAAAAATAAGCAGGCTGATAAACAGCTGAAAAAAGCCGGCACCTAACGATTTACCCAATGCATCGGTAATATCGTACGAGCGGGCACTAAATGCGTAGAAAAGCGCAAAAAACAGAAATACAAAATTGCTCCACAGCCGTATGCGCGATACCATAAAATTATCGTCGCCATAAAAACCGGCCAAGGCACCAAGTAATATGCCTATAAGCGATGCGATAAACATAGATACGATACCAACCGTCATAGCTATGCTGGTGCCGTGTATCATACCGGCCAGTACATCGCGGCCAAGTTCGTCGGTACCAAACCAGTGTTTCCAACGCGCCGATGGCACATCCTGCTCATCGAAGGGGCCTTTAGAGTGGATGTTGTTGTTATCCTGGTTCATGGGCAGGTAAGGCACCGGAGGGAACACTACCATGTCATACTCAAGTGCTTTCCAGTCAACATTATTAAACTGAGGCTTAAACTCGCCAATACCTAAACCAACTGCTACATCTTTTAATACCGGAAAGTAAACCTCGCCCTGGTATTTGCACACCAGTGGTTTTTCGTTAGCCAGAAAAGGAGCTAAAAACGCTACTACTGCCAGCGCTATTACTATATACAATGAGTACAGGGCCGTTTTCTTTTTACGAAACTGCCTCCATACAAATGCCCAGTAACCCTGGTCGTTTTTATTTTTCTCTACAGCCATTCTTAATTTCTTACTTCTTTGAATATGAAATTCTAGGATCTACTACAGCATACAACACATCTGATACCAGATAACCTACCAGTGTAAGTATAGCAGCAAACATGGTGTTGGTTAATATCATAGGGTAGTCTTTCTGTATAACAGCGGCATAGGTAATTTGCCCCAGGCCGGGTATGGTAAACAGAAACTCCAGTATGATAGAGCCACCAATAAGCGCCGGAAAAAACGATGCAAAAATGGTGATGATTGGTAACAGCGAGTTGCGGAAAGCGTGTTTCCAGATAACTGTATTATCGGGCAAGCCTTTGGCGCGTGCTGTACGGATATAATCCTGACCGAGAACACGAATTACAGAGCCACGCATTTGGCGCGACAGGTAAGCAAAGCTTGCGTAAGAGGCTATAATAAGCGGCAGTGTAAGGTGGTATGCCAAATCGCCCAGTTTATAGAAAAAGCCATCCTCCCAGGTAGCATCGCCTAAACCAAACGGAGGGAAAATCTCCAGATAATCGGGGCTGCAAAGGAAGAATATTGCCAGTGTACCGATCCAGAAAACCGGTAACGAATAGGTAATAAACAAACCAACGGTAGCGGCCGAGTCGAAGGTACTGTCCTTACGCCTTGCCAGTGCTACACCCAGTGGTACCGATACAATGTACTCTATAACAATTACCAGCAAGCTTATCAGCATGGTAATCCAAAGGCCATCCCATATTACGCTTTTAACCGGGCGCTTGGTAAAAAACGAAATACCATAATCGCCACGTATAAAGCCTTTGCTTTTAGTAGGGTCGGTTTCTTCGCCAAACCATTTGGCATTACCAAACAACCAACGGTGATATTGGTTTTCGGTACCGTTCCATTGCAGGTGTGGTATGTAACGTTTGTAAGGGGTTTCCTGTGCTTTTATCTGTGCATAAGCAGTTGCAGTTGCATCTGCTTTCTGTTTCAGTGCATCAAGGCCTGGGGCCATTGCTATCTGCTTTTGCAGGTCGGTAAACAACTGCGAAATAATAGGGTCCTCGTAATGAATAAATATTTTGGCTACAATGTTCCGCGCCTCTATCAGTACGTTAGCATTCAACGAATCTTTACGGGTAGCAATTACCGAAAGTTCCAGGTCTTTCAGGTTGTTATAGTATGTTTCTATCTGTGGCCAGTTACCGTGGTCGTAGCACATACGGTCCAGGGTTTCGCGGTGGTTTTTGGTAGGTATACGTATCAACGTATCGCAACCCGATGCATTGGTAAATGCAAAGTAGAAGATTGGGAGGTCTAAACCTAACCGGTGGCGTAACTCGCGGTAGCTGCGTTCGGTAGCCATTTTATCGCTGGCCTGGCCTTCGCCACTGCTACGGTTAAGCATAGTTTCGGCAGGGTCGCCGGGTGCTGCTGCAATTAGTATAAATGTAAGCAACGATATGATGAGAAGGGTTGGGATGAAAAGCAGGATGCGTTTCATCATATACCCAAACAGAGGGAAAGAAACTTTTGCCATGAAAAATTTCTTTCCCTCGTTGGTATTGCCCTTTTTAACTTCTACTTCTACTGGTTTCATCCGCGGGTTTAATACTAGTTTTTAGCCAGTTTGAAAGCCGCCTCGTTAAAGCCGGGGCGTACAATAAATGTTTCGGTATTGGTAA
>JBJOOW010000225.1:0-2842 GCA_046051095.1 Bacteroidota bacterium
GGTACGTTAATTGGCGAAGCAGTGTAGATTTTTTAAGTGAACCCCTATGGAAATACAGAGTATAAAAAACAGGTTTGGTATAATTGGTAACTCAGCAGGGCTTAACCACGCTATTGGTATAGCCGAGCGGGTTGCCTCTACTAATCTTACCGTACTTATTACCGGCGAAAGCGGTGTGGGTAAAGAGGTGTTTTCGCATATCATTCACCAGTTGGGTGCGCGCAGGCACAATTCGTTTATTGCTGTTAACTGTGGTGCTATACCCGAAGGAACAATTGATTCGGAATTGTTCGGTCACGAGAAGGGCTCGTTTACCGGTGCGCACGATGCCCGTAAAGGCTATTTTGAAACTGTAAACGGTGGCACTATATTTTTAGATGAAATAGGCGAACTACCTATTGGCACCCAGGCCCGCCTGCTACGCGTACTTGAGACCGGTGAGTATATACGTGTAGGTAGCAGTAAAGTAATGAAAACCGATGTGCGCCTGGTTGCAGCTACTAACGTAAATCTGCAAGAGGCTGTACGTGCCGGCAAGTTCCGCGAAGATTTGTATTACCGTCTGTCAACAGTGCCAATTTACATACCGCCTTTACGCGAGCGTGGCGAAGATATACTGATGTTGTTCCGTAAGTTTTCGAGCGACTTTAGCGAGAAGAATAAAATACCGGCAGTAAAGCTAACCGACGATGCACGCGAACTTGTTTTAAAATATCCATGGCCGGGTAATGTACGTCAGCTTAAAAACGTAGCCGAACAGGTAAGTATACTGGCTATGGAAAAAGACGTAAGCGCTAAGGAACTGCAACAGATAGTACCCGATATTACTGATAACAGGCTACCAGCATTGGCAGAAGCCCGTTACCAAAGCGGCGGTAGCAACTTTACCGAGCGTGAAATACTTTACAAGCTGATATTTGATTTAAAGAGCGACCTGAATGATTTGAAGCAGTTTGTGTACGATATTGCCCGTCATCAACCGGTGGGCACACCTATTGCTACGCCACCAAATTTCGAGCTGGGGGGCAATACAAACAGCGATAAGCCGTTCATTATTCCACAGCAAAATACGGCACAGCCAATTGTAGTAGATAACAAGGGCTTTCATGAATCTGAGACAATAGAAGAATCGTTGTCATTAATGGATAAAGAGCGCGAACTAATTATTAAAGCATTGAAAAAGCATCGTAACAAACGAAAAAATGCAGCCGATGATTTAGGTATTAGCGAGCGTACACTGTACAGGAAGATTAAAGAGTATAATATAGAGATATAGTTTAGAGAAGATAGAACAAAGACCCCGGAACATAGATAAAAACGTTATAGAAAGAGGACGATGAATTTTCAATTTTCAATTTTCAATTTTCAAACAGTGTCAAGGTGGTTTGTTCTTGGTTCTGTATTCCTGGTTCTTGGGTCTATGCTCTTGTTTCTACCGGGTTGTAAAGTGTATTCGTTTACGGGAGCATCTATACCTGCCGATATTAAAACCGTACAGGTAGATTTGTTTCAAAATCGTGCCGGTAACGGCCCTGCCAGTATATCGCAAACTTTTACCGATAGGCTTAAACTTAAAATGCAAACCGAAGCTAATTTGCGTCAGGTAAGTACCGACGGCGACCTGGTTTTCTCAGGTTCAATTACCGGATTTGTTTTTACAAGCGATGCACCTGTTGCAGGTGCCACCAGTGGTTTAAATAAGCTTACTATTACTGTACAGGTGCACTATGTAAACACCAAAGACCCTAAAGATACGTGGGACCTGCCTTTTTCTGGCTATGTGCAATACTCTGCCAGCGAAGAGCTACTTTCGGTGCAGGACAGGTTGATTACGGATATTAATAACCAATTGGTAGATTATATTTTTCAGAAAGCGCTTGTTAAGTGGTAAATCCCTAAATCCCCTGAAGGGGACTCAAAGGCAAATATCACACAATAGTAATTTTGTTATTCTGAACGTAGGCTTTGCAAAGTGAAGAATCTTGTATTTTAAATGAACCCAATAACGTGCTCGAATCGATAAATAAGGAAAACTTTAACCAGGTACTGGCCCGGTTCTCTACCAGCGAGCTGGAGGGCTTGCTACAGAAGTTTCCGTATTTTCAGCAGGCACACTTGCTATTAGCTAAAAAGTATCAGGACCAGAACGACCCACGTTTCGACCAGCAATTGCAGTTAGCTGCACTGTACACCCACGACCGTGATTTGTTTTATTCGGTATTTAATCCTAAAAGCATAGCTGCACCATTGGCTACCAAGCCGGTGGATACTGTAGAAACAGAGCAGCATAAGTTGCCGGAAATACCCACCAGCGATTATCAGAAAACTGCGAAGGAATTGGAGATTGACGTAACGCCAGTTGTGGATGATACAGTTATAGCTGAAACCCATGCTTTTGAGCTTTCGCCAAATACAGATATTGAACAACAGGTAGAAGAACAGACTACTGTTACAGATGCAGTAGTTGACGCTGCTGTGCAACACAATAGCGTTGTAGATAAAACAGAAGAAGAGGAATTTGCCGAAGATACCGCACCCATAGTTATTACAGAAGAAGTTGCCGAAATAGCAGAACGGGAAACGGTATTGGCCGAAACAGAACCTGAGATACAGCCTGATAATGAGACTGTAGCTATAGAAGCAGTTGAAGAACAATTTAACGCTACTGAGCCACATACCTTTGATGAATGGCTGAAAGCGTTTAGTAAACAGGAGCCTGTAAAAGTAATGCCTGCTGTTGCCGAACTGCAACACGAAGAAATACCTTTAGAGCCCGAAAAGCAAGACGAGGAACTGGAGAAGCTATATGTAGCCAACATACCGGTTAACCTGCACGAACTGG
>JBJOOW010000226.1:0-4237 GCA_046051095.1 Bacteroidota bacterium
ACCAGTATGTTGTTACGCAAATCATCGCCGGCATTGGTGCCGGTTCTGCGTAGCGCAAAGGTATTTACGTTAGTAACGCCAGTAGCAGCTGCTCCGCGAATGTACACGGTATTGAAATAAACCTTGCCTGCGCCTGTGTTGCCTTTATCAATACCTACAATGTTTATAGCGTTATTATATGAGGTGGCATTATCGGCCGATACACCCAGCTTAACCATGTTGTTAAACACGTTTGCCACACCGGTACCAGCTGTGCCGATACCTGTAACAATTTGAGTGGCTGTTGTAGCTGCGGCTGCCGAAGAAATACCGTTTATGTAGTTGTTGTATATAGAGTTGGATGTATTGGTACCACCCGAAAAATAAATACCATAGCTGTTAGAGGTAGTTGCCTGACCAGCACCAGAACCTGTAAGATTAGTAATAGTATTATCGTTAATGGTTTGTACGGCTGTAGAAGTTGAATTTAGTGCAATACCCAAAATTAATGACGAAACAGTGGCCTGAACATTGTTAGGTGTTACAGCAGTTGACATGTTGCGTATAGTATTGCTGTAAATAGCATATTGTGTTGCACTGTTTGCCACAATTCCAGCTACAGAAGGTGCCGCAAACGGCATCGAATTCAAATTTACGTTGGTATTGGTAGCCGGATTTATAAAGTTGCCTATTATGTTATTACTGATAGTTTGCAGACCGGATGTAGAGGTACACTGAATACCTATTATAGAAGCTGGGTTTGCGCCAGTTAAAGAGCCGGATAAGCTAATACCGCCGTTATTTGTTGTAGAATTGCTACCTATATAATTGTTGTTTGCAGTTAAAGTACCAGCACTTGAGTTGATACCATAAAAAACAGTTGTAGTGGCATTTGCAATTCGTACATCACCAATCACATTCGAACTGATATTTAGTGCAGTAGAAGTGCTGAGATTGCGTATTCCATAAATAATTGACATACTGCCAGACCACGCATTAACCGTTACTTGCTGGGCAGTATTAACACCTGTATTAGTACCAATATAATTACCAGTAACATTTCCCGGGTTAGAGCCGCTTGGCAATAAGATACCACAAAACAGGCCACCTCCGGTTGTCGAATATCCACTACCACTATTAGAGCTAAAAGCAATACCTTGAATTTTGTTGTTTGTAACATTTATACGGCCGTTGCTTGAACCTAGCTGTATACCAATAAACTGTGGTGTAACCGATGATGAACCCAGTGTATAAGTACCGGTTTCGTTGCTGGCGGCATAACCAATGATGTTGTTATCAACCAATGTAGAAACCGGGTTAGATGTAAGGTCATCTGTAACAAGCATAACCGCATGTACGTTGGCCGGGCTTGGTCTGCTGGCGGTTTGGTAAAAACGGTTGCCGGTAATTTGCCAGCCGGTATTACCAGCGGCTATGTTTAAGCCCTGCGAAGTAGCCGATGCCACATAGTAATCGTGTATCAGGTTATTGCTAATAGTATTGCGGTTTTTGGCTGTTGCTGTACCAGCCGAATATACTATTACACCTACAGTACCGGCACCAGGGCCAAGGTCGCAATTATCAATTACGTTATCGGTATTGCCTGTGCCGCCGGTAGCAGCTGTTAAGAAAGATACTACACCAGTAGTTAAGCTTGTGCCACTACCCTGTATTTTACAATACTGTAGGCTGTTGCTTTTTGCATCATTAGTAAACCGTATAGTACTACCGCTGGTATTAGCGTTAACCATAGTAAGGTACGATGTGGTTCCGCTACCGTTAGGGCGGCCATCAAAAATTACACGGTCGGCGCCATTTAAAGTAATCATGGCGGTGGCCACGTTGCCGGTAAGGGTTTTTTGAGCTGTATTGCCTGGCTGTATAGTTATAGTATACGTACCAGCCCCTGCGCCGCTCTCCATAACCTGGTTTAGCGCTACGGTGCCCGGTTCGGTAACCGAAGCTGCTGTAACATTTACCGTAAGGTTGCCTGCCAGTATGCTTTGGTTAAGCGTGGCAAACAGACCGGTAGCACCTGTAAGGTTAGCATAAGTAGTAGCAGTGCCGCCCACTCCATCTATAGTAACTGTAGATGGCATTACATTAGGCGCTTTAATTACAAAAGCCTCATTGGCAACAATACCTGTTTCGGCAGCGTTAAAAGTAACCTGGTTAGCTGCTGCGGTAGCATCTACATACCCCCAGTTAGAACCATCGTAGGTAAACACATCAAAAGTGCTTTCTGTGCCTACTATATCGGCACCGGTATAACCAAAAGCAGCGCTATAGTTTATAGTGCCCGATGGTACTGCGGTAGCTGTAAAATAACGCGAGGCATAGTTGGTTGTATTAATATCGGCAGGGTGTTGTGCATCTGTAATAGTAAACTCAAGGTTACCCTGAATTGTATTGCTGTTTACAGTAACCGATACCGGGCTGTACTCTGTAGTGCCGGTACTTTCGCCAATAGGGTATGCGTAGGTAATAGGGAAACCACTGGTACCTATACGGTGTATACATACGCCGGTGCCGTTTTGTAGTAACATCTTTGAAGCAGAAAAACCAGAACCACTAAAACCGCCGTTTATGTTGTTGATGGTAAAATCGAAGTTGTTAAGGCTTACAACGCCATTGGTAAGTGTAAATACACCGGTATTGTTGGTGCCTATTGTAAATGCGGCAGCAAGTGTTGCGCCCTGGGCATCGTCCAGTTCTACGTTATTCCATATAGTACCTTGTATGCTGTGAGGTGCGCTACCGCCGGTTAATAATATTTTACCAGTACCTGTTGGTATTGCAGTACCTGATATACCCCCTTTAACCGTAATAGTATTACCGTTATCGGCTATAATGCCGGTAAGAGATAAGTTGCCGTTTACAGTAAGTGGGTAAGATGCTGGTAGTGTTTTGGTACCAGTGCCAAATACAAGGTGCCCGTAAGTTGCAGGTATAGCATTGGTTAAAGTAGCTGCTGCATTAAATGTTACAGTACTATTATCATCTAGTGTATAAGAAGCCAGTGGTATATTGGTAGGAAACCAACTAGTAGCAGTACGAGTGGTAGTATAACCCGCACCAGAACCCACTGTGAATGTGCCTGAGGCATTGCCGGTAATCTGTGTGTTGCCATCGGCTAAAATGGCAGTGCCTGATACAACAATATCACGGTTTACAGTAATACCACCGGCAGCAACAGTTTTGGTGCCACTATTGCTTATTGTAAGGTTGTGATAAGTGGTAGCCTTAATATTTTGTGCCCCTGCCAGATTATAGTTAACCAGGTTAGGGTTTGCTGTTGCAGTAATTACCGGATTGATAGTTGCCGCAGCTACGTTTAATACTGAGTTTGCTGCATTAATAAACGAAGATGTTGTACTGCCGTTCATATTGAGCGAAACAGTAGTTGTACCATTATTTGTAAAAACACCACCTGCATTGGTTATTGTTAGCGTTTGGGTGGTTAATACACCGTTATTAATTACACTAGAAGTAGCTAACGTTAAATTAAGTGTGGTAGAAACGGTTAAGGGATTAGATACTCCGAAGTTTGATGAAATGGTATAGCTGCCAATCAATGAAATATTGGGTATAGTGAGCGGAGATCCGTTTGTTGTATTTATTGTTTTATTACTACCAGAAAAACTATACACACCACTACCCGCAGCAAAGTTTGCCAGTACACTATTATTAGTTACATCGCCTAAAAAGGTAATGGCTGAGTTGCCAGAGTTGCTCCATGTGCCGTTATTGGTAAAGTTGCCGGTAAACGATTTTGTCCCTGTAGCACCGGTTACATTTATTCTTCCCCCGGCAGTAATTAAGGTGTTTCCGGAAACAGTAATGGCAAATGCCCCTATATTTAATATGCCAGTAGCACCTTCACCTACTGTTAAATTGTTACATGAAGCAGCGGCACCTATGGTAATTGTATGTCCATCGCGTATTAGTACGTTATTGGTAGACCCAGGAGCAGACACAGCAGTAGCCCATGTAGTGCCATTATATGTTTGCCAGGTACCAGCGGTACTCCAGTTTCCTGTGGCCAGAGACCTATAATCTCCGCTAACCTGAGCCTGAGTTATATAGGGTAATAATCCGGCAAAAAATGTTACAACAATCAACTGAAATGCACGCCAAGGTGCAGGGGTCAAAATACGCATAGTACATGTTTATTTCTGTGTGTAAATATTATGGGGCTGCAGGGGCCTTGGGGTAGCCAATACAGGTTTTGCTATTGTTGCTTGTGCGTGTTCCCGTT
>JBJOOW010000227.1:0-10681 GCA_046051095.1 Bacteroidota bacterium
CAAGGTGCGCAGGGTGTACAAGGCGTAGCCGGACCACAGGGTGCACAGGGTGTAACTGGTCCGCAGGGCTTACAGGGCCCTACCGGTGCTGGTGCTACAGGTCCACAGGGTGATGTTGGACCTACCGGTGTACAAGGTGCCGTTGGCCCTACTGGTCCGCAAGGAGCACAGGGCGTACAAGGCGTTGCCGGACCACAAGGCGCACAGGGCGTAACCGGTCCGCAGGGTTTACAGGGCCCTACTGGTGCTGGTGCAACAGGCCCACAAGGTACACAAGGCCCCACAGGCCCACAGGGTGTGCAGGGCTTACAAGGCCCTACCGGTGTTGGCAGCGCGGGACCTACAGGAGCACAAGGTATAACAGGCCCTACCGGCCCGCAAGGTGCACAGGGCCCTACCGGTGTAGTTGGCGCAATGGCCGTGCAAATCCTTACATCCAGCACCACTCTAACTACTGCTACACAGTTTATTTTTGTACCTTCGGGTAGTACTATTACAATTACACTACCAGCTTCTCCTATAACCGGTCAAATGCTGTATTTTTCGGCAGATGTACCTACGGCTGTAACCATCAACCCCAATGGTAAGGTGTTTCGCCAGGCCAATGCCGATTGGCCAACGTCTACACTTAATGAGTTTGGCACCACCTCTGGCGGCGGTTTAACGCTTATTTACAACGGTGCCAAGTGGAATATAGCATCTAGCAATTAGAATATACCTGTTTTAAAAAGTACAAAAGCCCTTCAGTAATGCTGTAGGGCTTTTGCTTTATGGCAATGTTTATTTAATTACCTGGTTTTATAGTCAGCAATTACTTTTGACTATAAGGGTAAAGCATAAAAAAAGCAGCCCCGCAATTGCAGGGCTGCTTTTTTATTGGCTAAGGCACATTTTAGTGGCCTGTAGCTGGTGCTGGTGCAGTAGCTGGAGCAGCTTTACCTGCATCCGGGTCAACTACAGTACCCGTAATTTTTAAAGTTTCGTTAGCGTTTTTAGCGTTGCTGTTAACGGTAACGGTTTTGGTAAATGGTCCTACACGGTTAACATCGTAGTGTACCGATATCGAGCCTTTACCGCCAGGTATAACCGGCTCGGTAGGGCAGGTAGGCACGGTGCAACCACAGCTACCACGGCAGCTAGATATAATAAGCGGTGTTTTACCTACGTTAATGAATTTAAATTCGCGGGTTGCTGCTTTCTCGTCAGATTTTGTAACAGTACCGTAATCAAGTGTCATGTTATCCCACTTAATTTCCGGTGCATTAGGGTCCGGTGCAGCTTGTTCGGCAGGGGCAGCAGCTGGTGCTGTTTGTGCCATACCTAACATGGTAGCACCTGCAAAACATAACATTAAAAATAACCTTTTCATTGTTGTTTTTTTTGTTGGTTTAAAAATTTGGTTGTCGTTTGATGATATGTCAAATGTAATGCCTTTTACCGTTCGCGCAATACATAATGTTGTAAGGTTTAACGTTTTTTACAAGCTTATACAGGTACTACAAACGCCTGTTTCAGGGCTTATTAAGCCGCGCACATTTCATGTGTAGCTGCCAGGTAATATCGTGTATTTCCCTCTCATTCCACAGCAATTCAAGCCTGGGTAATAATGCATCAATAGGGTCGGCATTATGTCGGGCCACATAGTTATTATAGGCGCTCCAGCTCTTTACGTAATTTAACCATTGTTCACGGTTCCAGTGGCGGTGGCAATAAAAAACAGGCGTATCTATAGCCTCAAACGGAAAAGGCAACGTTTCGTATTTACTGCGTACATACCAGCGCTCTTCGGGCCAATAGGTATACAGGTAGTCGTACATAAACCAGTCCATCAGTTCATCAATAGCCGGCTTAATAGTTGCCTCGCCGTAGGCCCACAGGGCCAGTATACCATTAGGTTTGGCTACCCGTTGGGCTTCGTTGTAAAACAAAGGGTGGTTAAACCAGTGGGCGGCTGTGGCAACGGTTATCAGGTCGGCGCAGGCATCGGGTAGCCCGCTTTGTTCGGCCACAGCCACCCTGTAAGTTACATTAGGTGCGGCAATGGCGTTGTCAATCTGTTTCTGGCTGCCATCGGTAGCTATTACCTGCTTAAAATGTGCTGCCAGCGATACAGCCGCCTGTCCGTTACCGGTGGCACAGTCCCAGCAAAGGTCGTTAGCTGGCGCTATAACTTTCAGATAATCAAATAGTTCGTCGGGGTATGTGGGCCGTGCCTTCAAATATATTTCGGCTTGCCGGCTAAAGTGGTCTTTAAACTCCATAGTACGCTTACATCGGCTTTTTTACCGGTTTGGCTACCTAAATATACGCTTTACCAAAACTCGCCGGAAACTTTCAGCGTTTTTTTGGTTTCCGGTGTTGTATTAGTATACATTTGCGCCGCTTTGAAAAACCAGCAACATATTTACCTGCTGCAAAAGTGTGGCGAGCTATTCAAAAAGTATGGCGTTAAAAGCTATACTATGGATGATATAGCCCGCGAGCTGGGCATGAGCAAAAAAACCATTTACCAGTACGTAGAAAATAAGGCCGAACTGGTTAGGCTTACTTTGCAAAACTATCTGGATGAAGAGCGCACACAGTTGGAGAGCATACTAAAAGCCCCCGGTAACTCTATCGACGAGATGATAGAGATGATGCACTACTTTTTTAACCAGGTGCAGGAGCTAAACCCCAGCGCGCTGAACGATTTGCAAAAGTACTACCCCGAAACCTGGGATATATACAGCCGCTACCGTTTCGAGTTTATGCTGGGTATGATTACCGATAACCTGCAGAAAGGAATTAACGAAGGCCTGTACCGTACCGACCTGAACGCCGATATCATTGCCCGGGTATACATAGCCAACACTGCTGTGCTGATAGATCAGGAGCTTTTTCCCAGCAAACATTATGTTTTTATCGATACTTATAAAGAATATTTAAACTATCACCTCCGTGGTATACTTTCGCCGCGCGGATTAAAATACCTGGAGGAACACAATTTATTTAAACGTTGAACGACATAACTTCAACATTATGAAGAAAAAACTAGTACTTTCTATATTGCTGGCAATGGGTGTTAGCGGTTTTGCACAAACCACCGGCAGCCCTGCAACTACTACCGTAAAGGCTTTTACTGTACAAGAGGCTGTTGACTATGCCCTGCAGTTTAACAACCAGGTTAAAAACGCTAAGCTGGGTGTAGACCAGGCCAAATGGCGCAACGTAGAGATTTATACAACCGGCCTGCCGCAGATATCGGGCAACTTCGATTACAACTATTACTTTAAACAGCCTATATCGCCGGCTTTCAATAAACTGTTTTCCGACCCTAACAACTCGTTTGCACAGTTGTTTAGTTACCTCTATCAAAAAGACCCCGCAGGTTTTGGCCCTATCATAGCCGGCCAGGCTAACCAAAAAGCATTTTCGTTTGTGCTGCCACACAGCATTAACACCGGCCTGCAGGTTAACCAGTTGTTTTTCGATGGCCGCTATGTGTTTGGCGTTAAAGCAGCAAAGGAGTTAATGCTAACTGCCCGCCTGCAATCGCAAATGAACGATGTAGATGTTAAGTATGCGGTAATGAAAGCCTATTACCAGGCCGCTGCCGCCAGCGAAGCAAAAGCCCTGTTACAGGAAAACCTGAAAGTGGTAGAAAAACTTACCGCCGATATGCGCGCTACTTTCCAGCAGGGGTTAATTGAAGAGTTGGACGTAAACCGTTTAGAACTGGCCCAGGCAACACTTGAAAGCCAGATAGCCCTGCAAAACCAATTGGCAGAGGTGGCACTGGCTAACCTTAAATTTCAGATGGGTATGCCGCTGGGCGAAGAGCTGATACTGAAAGACCACCTGACAGAACTGAAAGCCAGTGTACAGGTACAGGATGCCACCAAACAATTTGATGCCCGCAACCGTGCAGAGTATCCGTTACTTGAATCGGCTATCAAACTAAAGGGCTACGATATGCGCCAGAAACGTGTGCAGTATTTTCCATCGCTGTACGGCTTTTTAAGCTACAGTTGGAACTCGCAGGCACAAAGTGGTGCCGATATTTTGAAAAAAGACAGCTGGTTCGATCAGGGCCTGGTGGGCTTAACCCTTAAGGTGCCTATTTTCGATTCGGGCAGCAAACTGGCACAGGTTAAACAGGCCAAGCTGGAACAGCAAAAAAGCATTAACGATTTCGAAAACTTTAAATCGGCTGCCGACCTGCAATACCGTGCAGCACAAAGCAGTTTCTCATCGGCGCTTACCGACGAAACCAACACCCGCAAAGCACAGGAGCTAAGCAAAAAAATATTCGACCGCAATACGGTTAAATATAAAGAGGGTGTTGCCAACAGTTTCGAGCTGCAACAAAGCGAACAGGAATTTGTTACCAATCAACTAAAATATATTCAAAGCACACTTAACCTGCTAAACACCAAAGCCGATTTAGATAAGGCCCTGGGTGTTAAGTAGTATACTGTGCCAGATTAAGCAACCATATAAAACTACACAACTATGAAGTTTGAAAGATTATCGGTTATAGTACTTGCTGCTGCAACACTTGCAGCTTGCGGAGGCACAGAACTTGAGAAAAAGAAAAAAGAACTGGCCGGGTACAAAACCGAAGTAAAAGACCTTAGCGGCAAAATAGAAAAGCTTGAGAAAGAAATAGCCAAACTGGATACTTCTTTCCACGTAGAGCCTAAGGTAAAACTGGTACAGGTAGAGGAACTTAAAAAGCAGGACTTTAAGCACTACATAGAAGTACAGGGTACGGTAGATGCCGAAGAAAACGTAATAGCACTTAACCAGCAGCCCGGTATAGTTACCGCGGTTTATGTAAAGGTAGGCGACCGCGTAAGCAAAGGCCAGATACTTGGGTTAACCCAAACCACCGCCGCGCTTGAAGACCAGGTTAAAAGCACCGAAACCCAGGTAGAACTGGCACGTACGGCGTTTGAAAAACAAAGCCGCCTGTGGGAACAGAAAATAGGTAGCGAAATACAATACCTGCAGGCCAAAACACAAAAAGAGGCTGCCGAAGCCGGCCTTGCTGCTTTGAAAAAACAGCTGGAGATGACCAAAATTATTGCACCAATAAGCGGTGTGGTAGATGCGGTTAACCTGCGCGTAGGCGAAATGGCAGCACCCAGCCAGCTAATGCCGGGCATACGCATTATTAACCCCGACCACCTGACCGTTAAAGCCAAGCTGGCCGATAGCGACTTTGGTAAAGTAAAACAGGGCGATAAAGTAGAGCTGGAGTTTCCGGATATAAACGATAAGGTTGTTGCTACTGTTAGCTATGTATCTAAAACCATCAACTCTTTCTCGCGTACGTTTCAGGTAGAGGTTAAACTGGGCAGCAGCACCAAGTATGCTGCCAACATGGTTGCCAAGCTTAAAATAAACGATGCCATATTTAAAAACGTACTGGTAGTGCCTACCAACATTATACAGCGCAGCGCCGAGGGCGAATATGTACTTACTGCCGAAGGCACTAAAGGCAAGGCTGTGGCACACAAACAAACGGTGGTTTCGGGTGCCGGCTACAACGGCCGCACTGTAATAACCGAAGGCCTGAACGAAGGCCAGCAGATTATAACCTTTGGCTATACCGAGGTTGTTGACGGACAGAAGATTGACTTTTAAATAACAAACCACCGCAGCCCCCTGCCCCGGGTTTAATTATTGTTATGAAAACAGAGCGACTCAAAGAACTTAGCTTTACAAGCTGGTGTATTAATAACGCCACTAGTATTTATGTATTTACCTTAATGATTGTTGTAACCGGTTTAATGGTTTACAATGGTTTACCTAAAGAGCTTTTCCCCGATGTGGTGGTGCCTACTATTTCGGTAGTAACCATTTACCCCGGTGCCACACCCGAGGATATAGAAAACCTTATTACCAAGCCTATAGAAAAACAGGTAAAGGGCCTTAATGGTGTAAAGAAAATTACCAGCAACTCGCTTAGCGATGTATCGATTATTACCGTAGAGTTTGCTACCAACCTTAAGCCGGCCGACTGTAAGCAAAAGGTAACCGATGCGGTAGATAAGGGCAAGAAAGACCTGCCAAGCGATTTGGATAACGACCCGCAGATTCAGGAGTTTGATATAAACGAACTACCTATTATGAACATTAACCTGGCCGGCGATATACCGCTTGACCAGATTAAACAATACGGCGAAGACCTGAAAGACCGTATAGAAAGCCTGAAAGAAATTACCCGTGTAGATATAGTGGGCGGCCTTGACCGCGAAATACAGATAAACGTAGACCTGTACAAAATGACCCAGGCCGGTATTGCGTTTATGGATATTGAAAACGCTGTACAACGCGAAAACCTGAACGTAAGCGGAGGCGAGGTACGGGTAGACGACCTGCGCCGCAACCTGCGTGTAACCGGCGAGTTTAAAGACCCTAAAGAGCTGGAGAACCTGGTAGTGCGTTCGTTTGTAGGTACTACTGTTTTCTTAAAAGATATTGCCGAAATAAAAGACTCGTACAAAGAGAAACAGGACTTTGCGCAACTGGATAAAAAGAGTGTAGTAACGCTTAACGTAGTTAAACGCAGCGGTGAAAACCTGATTAACGCTACCGACCAGATTTACGAAATACTCGATGAGTTTCACGATACTAAATTTCCGCAGGGCTTACACGTAAAAGTAACCGGCGATACATCGGAGAAAACACGTGTACAGCTGCACGACCTGCTGAACACCGTTATCCTTGGTTTCATTTTCGTGGTGTTTATCCTTATGTTCTTTATGGGCTTTACCAATGCGTTCTTTGTGGGCCTTTCGGTGCCACTGGCTACGTTGGTTGCTTTCCTGTTTATGCCGTTTTTGGGTATGACGATGAACGTAATGGTTCTCTTCTCGCTGCTATTGGCACTGGGTATAGTGGTAGACGATGCCATTGTGGTTATAGAAAACACACACCGTATTTTACACAAATACGATTTTGATGTTAAGCAAAGCGCCAAATATGCCGCCGGCGAGGTATTTATACCCGTACTGGCCGGTACGCTTACCACGCTGGCCCCGTTCTTCCCGCTACTGTTCTGGCCGGGCATTATTGGTAAGTTTATGAAAAACCTGCCTATCACGCTTATCATTACACTGGGCGCATCGTTGTTTGTGGCCTTTGTAATGAACCCGGTATTTGCCGTAAGCTTTATGAAACGCGAAGAGCATGGCGAAAGCAAACTGAAAGATTACAAATGGGGCTTTATTGTGTTTGCCGTTATTGCAGCTATTGGCTACGTTACCGGCAGCATGGGCATTGGTAACTTCTCGGTGTTCTGTATTATATTGTTGTTGCTATACCACTTTGTTTTTTACCGCGCTATTTTGTGGTGGCAGTTAACCTTCTGGCCAAAAGTTGGCCGTGTGTACAGCCGTATACTGCGCTCGTTTATTAAAGGCAAACGCCCTATAATAGTAGTACTTAGCGCTGTTGGTTTGCTAATTGGTAGCTGGGCAATTTTTATTGCCAGCAAAACACCTTATGTGTTGTTCCCAAGCGGCGACCCTAACTTTGTATACATCTATTGCAAGCTGCCTATGGGTACCGATGCAACCGTAACCGATTCGGTAACACGCCTTATAGAAAACCGCGTATACAGTATTATAGGCAACAACAATCCCGATGTTACTTCGGTAATAACCAACGTGGGCCTGGGTGCCGGCGACCCGCAAAACCCCGATAAGGTTGCTACACCTAACAAGAGTAAAGTAACTATAGCGTTTAAAGAGTTTGCCCAGCGTAAAGGCGTACACGAAAACTATCCGCCAACCTCGCATTGGTTAGATACGTTGCAGAAATCTTTCCGTAACACAGGTATAGCCGGTGCCGAAATTTCGGTAGAGCCGGAGCGCAACGGTCCGCCTACCGGTAAGCCAATTAACATAGAAGTAAGCGGCGATGATTATAAAGAACTGGCCCGTATATCTGCCGACCTGAAACGTAAAATAGACGACAGCGGTATTAAAGGTATAGACGAGCTGAAGAGCGACCTGCAGATTAGCAAGCCGGAGATTATTGTTGACATTGATAAAGAGAAAATGCAGCGCGAAGGTATATCGCTGGGCCAGGTAGCGGTAGAGTTACGTACTGCCCTGTTTGGTAAAGAGGTTTCTAAATTCCGCGATGCCGACGATGATGCACCAATACAGCTACGCCTGCGTGCCGAAGACCGCGCCAGTGTAGAGAAGCTGATGAACGTGTACATATCGTACATGGATTTCAGCACCGGTTCGTTCCGCCAGGTACCTATCTCTTCTATTGCCAAAATACACTATGGTAATACCATTAGCGTTATTAACCGCAAAAACCAAAACCGTGTGGTTACACTTGCCAGCGATATAAGCGCAGGCTTTAACCAAAGCGAAGTAGTACCACAGGTTAAAGACCTGCTGGAGAGCTACGAAGTACCCGAAGGCTACACTATTAAAATGACCGGTGAGCAGGAACAGCAGGAAGAGACCGGAACGTTCCTTGGTCTTGCATTTGGTGGTGCACTGTTCCTTATGTTCTTTATCATGGTTATTCAGTTTAACTCGGTAGTTAAGCCGCTATCATATTCACTACAGTAATGTTCTCGCTGATAGGCGTGGCGCTTGGCTTTACCTTTACGCGTATGACCATGAGCCTTATTATGACCGGTGTGGGTGTGTTTGCACTGGCCGGTATAGTAATACGTAACGGTATATTGCTGATAGAGTTTATTGACGAGCTGCGCGAACGCGGCGAGAATGTATACGATGCGGTAGTAGACGGTGGCTCTACGCGTATGACACCGGTAATACTTACTGCCTCGGCTGCTATACTGGGTTTAATTCCGCTGGCCATTGGTTTAAATATGGATTTTGCCAAACTGTTCAGCGAGTTTAACCCCGAGTTTTACTTAGGTGGCGATAACCTGGCTTTCTGGGGACCACTATCGTGGACCATGATTTACGGTTTGATAGTAGCAACCTTCCTTACCTTGCTGGTGGTGCCTACCATGTATATGCTGGGTTACAAAACCCGCGAGTGGTTCCGCCGCAAATTTTTTAAAGGCCAGCCGGTAACACCGGTTGAGCTACCAACGCAGGAGTAAAATTTACAAGTGTCCGACTATATTAACCTCCGAAGTTTTAAAAACTTCGGAGGTTTTTGTTTTGGGGCTTTTGTATTTTTAAGTATGTCCCAATTCACCATCCGCCCTGCCACTGCAAGCGATGCTGCCGCTATTGCCACGGTGCAATACCACGGCTGGCAGCAAACCTACCGCGGCATAATAAGCGATGCTTATTTAGATGCCATGAGTATTAAAAAGAGTACCGAAAGGTGGCACCATAACCTGCAAAACCCAAAGGGAACCATAAACGTAATGGAAGACCCAACCGGCCGGGTAATAGCCTTTGGCGGTGCTGGCCGCTGCCGCACACCCGAGTTTAACTGCGATGCCGAATTGTATGCTCTATACCTGCTAAAGGAGTTTCAGGGGCAGGGTTTGGGCCGAAAGTTATTTATGTATGAGGTACAAAATCTTATAAAATCGGGTTATAAATCGTTTTTTGTTTACGTGCTGCAGGCCAACCCGTCGGCAGGGTTTTACCGCACTTTTAACCCTGATAAAGAGCGGGTTACATCAACTACCATAGCCGGAACGGAGTACCCTGAACTATGCCTGGGCTGGAGCGATATTAACAAGGTGCTCTAAAAGCAAAAACCCCACGGCGGGGGCCATGGGGTTTGATTTCGGAAACGGACTGAAAGATAAGAACTATGGTACTGTTACGGTTATATTATAAGACGCGTTAGGGTCGAGCGTAACACCGGTAATGGTTGAGTTATTTGGCTGAGCTACAAACCAGGTGGTGCGACTACCCGCAGTTGCTGCGCAACTTCCGCTGCTGGTAGTACTTTGGTAACTGAACGTGCCCGACTGAACGGTAGCTGCCTGGTCGACATATATTAAGCCTACACCGGGAGAATAGCCTACTAACCCTGGGCCAATGTTTGAATTTGTGCTGGATACTGCCGAAGTACCCGAGCAACCAGTGTTAGCGTAGTAGGTTGGTATTTGGGCAAAACCTGTACGATTGGTAACTGTTACAAGATAACCTTTGCTGCTAACAAAAGTAAAACCTACCCCGTTGGTTCCCAGAAACTGTAAGTTATACGGCGCAGGACTGCTTAGACTAACTGTATTACCGTTTATTTTTACGGTATAGTTTTCGGCGCCTGCTGCGCCGGTAGCACCCTGTGCGCCTTGCGGGCCGGTAGGGCCGGTTAAGCCTTGGGCTCCTGTAGGCCCTGCGCTACCTACACCTGTAGGGCCCTGTGCACCTTGCACACCTTGTGGGCCGGTAGGGCCTTGTGTACCTTGTGGGCCTGTTGCGCCAGCACCGGTAGGGCCCTGTAAGCCTTGCGGTCCTGTTACACCCTGTGCGCCTTGTGGGCCGGCAACGCCTTGTACACCCTGCGCACCTTGCGGGCCTGTTGGGCCAACGGCACCTTGTACACCGGTAGGTCCAACATCACCCTGCGGGCCTGTTGCACCAGCACCAGTAGGGCCCTGTAAACCCTGCGGCCCTGTTACACCCTGTGCGCCTTGTGGGCCGGCAGCGCCTTGTACACCCTGCGCACCTTGTGGGCCTGTAGGGCCAACAGCACCTTGTACACCGGTAGGTCCAACATCACCTTGTGG
>JBJOOW010000228.1:0-5116 GCA_046051095.1 Bacteroidota bacterium
GCCACCCAGCTGTAGTTAAGGTCGCTCATAGAGCTGGCCCAAAGTTTAACCTCGGCGTGTGGCGAAGTAGTAAGCGATTGTACAGCCTCTATTTGCGGAAGCGGGTTAACGTTTACACGTACAGTGGCAGTATCGCCCTGGCAGTTATCGCTGCCTACTATTACCTGAAATGTAGCTGATTGAGTAAGGTTGCTTACTACCGGGTTGGCCGATGCTGCAGAATCGAGGTAGCCAGCCGGCGACCAGATGTATGTAACCGGTGCATCGGGTGTAGATGAGAGTATTGCACTAAGGCTGAACGAATCGGCTGCACAGGCAGTAATGTCGGCCAACGCATTAATTTCAAGTTTATGTATTACATCTACATTAACCTGCGCAGTAACCGAACAACCAAGGCTGTTATAGGCTGTTACCTGGTATTGTATAGTATCTTGCGGTGTGCAAACTGTGTTGGCCGATGCAGTATCGCTTAGGTATGTAGCCGGTGCCCATGCAATGCGGTGTGCATTGCCGGCAAACAGTTGTACCTGCGAGTTAGCACATGATTTTATTGTTGATGCGGTAAGTACCGGAATAGTATCAACCGCTATGCGCATGGTATTTGAAACAGAGCAGTACTGGTTGGTAGCAGTTACGCTGTAAGTAGATGTAGTGGCCGGGGTGATAGTAAGTACCGCGCAGGTATCGCAGGCAATATCGGGCGAAGCGGCCCAGTGGTACGAGCCATCGTTACCCAGGTTAACCTGTACCGATGCACCGGCGCAGATAGCAGTATCTGTTACATTAAGGGTAGCAGTACCGTGTGTAGTAATAACCGGCAGATCGTACGGTACGGTGCAGCCTACATGGTCTACCAGTATAAATTTAGGGTGAAACACACCTACTGTGGTATAGGTATAATTAAACATTGTTGAATCGGTAACAAGGCTACCATCGCCAAGGTCGCACCAGATGTTGTTGGTGTTTTCCGAAACAGAGGCCATTACTTTTACATTAAGTGGTAAACAACCCTCGGTAGGTGTGGCGGCAAACACGCCGTAAGGACCCTGTACTTCTATCAGGTGTGGGTACTCTACAGTGTTGTTACAACCATTGGTGGTAGAAACCTTTAACGATACAGTAAATAAGCCAGGGTGAAAATAAATGTGGGTAGGGTTTTGTGCAGTGTCGGTTTGCCCGTCGCCAAAATGCCAGTCGTAAGTTAAACCGCTACGGTTAGTAGTACTGTTAAACAGGGTAACAAAAGGCGGGCAAGGCGAAAAAGTCTGATTAACCGAAAAATCTACTTTTATTGTATCGATGGTAATAAAGTTTGGCTTTACAACAGTAGAGTCGCAACCGTTAGGGCTTACAACAGTTAACGATACAGTGTAAGTACCCGGGTGCTGATAAACGTGTGAAGGCACAGCATTGGTAGATGTGTCGCCATCGCCAAAGTGCCATAGAAAGCGGTAACCTAATGCATACAGGTTATACCCCTGAGCGGTGTTATTATTAAAGCTAAGCGCACCACCCTGGCAGGCAAGGCCAGATACGCTAAAATCGGGTACGGGAACATAATTGCTGATAGCAACAATTTGATTGGTTTTTGCTATACAACCGTTAGGATCGGTTACAGTTAGCTGCACGGTAAAGAAACCATTACCGGTAAATACGTGGCTTGGGTTAGGATCGGTAGAAGTAGGGCCACCGTCGCCAAAGGTCCAGTAATATTGCAGGTTGGTACCACCGTTAACCGAACTGGTAAAATCAACCTCGGGAGAAGTACCACATTGGGTTGGTGGTGTTGAATTGGTAAAGGTTGGTACAATGCCCTGACGAACGTTAATGTAGGCTACCTTTTCAACGTAATCGGTACAGCCTAAAGCGTTTTGAGTTAAGGTAACAGTATACAGGCCGGGCTGAGAGTAAACATGCGATGGATTAGCCCCCCCACTGGTAGCGCCATCGCCAAAGTTCCACAGCGAAACGCCACTAAAGTTAGATAAGTTGTTGAATGATACCTGCTGGCCCGTACAAACATCGGTTTGGCTGGCAGAAAAATCGGCATGCAATAACCCAATAGTAACACGCTGTGAGGTAGTGCTGGTGCACCCGTTAGGGTCGGTAACAGTAAGCTTTACAAGATAATCTTCGTTATTATAAGTATACGATGTATTAGTAGTAGTAGCCGTAACCGTGTTGGTTAACTGCCACAGGTAACTTAGGTTATTGCCTACCGAGGTATTGGTAAAGTTAACCAGCATTGATTGTGCACAAGCCTGTGTAGGAGAAGCTGTAAAAGCTGCAGAAGGTTTATCAACTACGTTTACATACTGCGTACGGGTATTGCTTATGCTACAGCGGTTACTATCCTGTATAACCAGTGTAATATCGTACAAGCCGGTTTGCGTGTACACATAAAACGGATTTGAAGCGCTGCTGGCCACACCGTTACCAAAGCCCCAGGCATAATCGGTAATAGGTGCATCGCCAAGGGTTACGTTGCCGTTAAGAAACAATGTATCGCCAAGACAAACAGTGGTAGAGGCTGCGGTAAAGTTTGATTGAGGAACACGGAACACTACCACCGATTTAGTAACAGTATCGCTTTCGCCCCAGTTGTTGGTGGCTATTAAACGAACACGGTAAGTACCGGTGTTATTAAAAATAGCAGAAGGGTGTTGTTGGCTGGAAACATTGCCATTTGCAAAATCCCAACGAAACATAAGTGTATCGGCATTTGTAGTAGAAGTATTGGTAAAAGTAGATAACAGGGGGGGGCAGCCATTAAAACGGGTAGCAGTAAAATCTGCATTAACCGTGGCCAGCGATGGCAGCGCAATAAGAGCAAGTAAACAAAGTATAAAATACCGCATGTCGCTATTTTTGATACTGTTTACGCCCAATTGTTTTTTATTGATTCTGTTTTGTATCCGTGAATTACAACGCGGGCGGCGAAGTTTAAAACAGAGGACTTTTGTGGCACAAGAGGCGCCTTGTGTTTCGGGGTTTTAACATTGTATTACTTATTTTTTAATGGAAGTTTTGCCCCAATAGTACTGTTGCAGCTTGTACCGGAAAACCACTAAAAATGAATTAGTAAGGCACACCGCCAAGAGAAAGGCTTGTACACAACAAGTGTTTACTATTACCAGTAAAGGTGGGGCAAAAGCATTACAGCGGCTTTAAAAAGGTTACGTTTTAAAGCCAATATTTAACAAGTAGCCGCTAAGGCTTTAAGGAAGGTTAAAGAGTACTATTAAGCCTGTGCGGTAGGGCCAAAGTTCATAGGCACTACGGGCGCGTCTTTATCGGTAATAGGGCCAAACTGGGCCTCGTATTTCTTTACATTATCTATCAGAGCTTTCATCAGGCGTTTGGCATGCTCGGGTGTAAGTACCACGCGCGATTTTACCTTAGCCTTGGGCATACCAGGCATAACACGCACAAAATCAACCACAAACTCTTGCGGCGAGTGCGATATAATAGCCAGGTTAGAATACACGCCCTCGGCTATTTCTTCAGGCAATTCAATATTTATCTGGTTTTCGGGTTGTTGGTTCTGATCGGCCATTATTGCTTAAATTTTGTGCTAATGTATAACGAATATGCAAAAACAAGCTAAAAATACAGCCTCTGTATTCATCTACATATATATAGTGTATTTAAAACAGCCTTTACATAGGTTATTAGCAGGGCAGCCCGTTTTGTTATACTATTGCGGGGCAAACAATAACCACACACGGCCATGAAACATGTTTTTGCTGCCCTTATGCTTGTTGCCGGTTTATCGGCCTATGCCCAAACCCCTGCTGCTACCACAACTGCTACCCCCGCCCGCCCCAAACTGGTGGTAGGTATGGTGGTAGACCAGATGCGCTGGGATTTTTTGTACCGCTACCAGGATAAATACACCGCCGGTGGTTTTAAGCGCCTGCTGCGCGAGGGGTACAGCTGCGAGAATACGCACATTAACTACTCTCCTTCTTACACGGCCTGCGGGCATAGTTGTGTGTACACAGGCTCGGTGCCGGCTGTGCATGGTATTACGGGCAACAACTGGTTCGATTTAAAAGAGAACAAATATGTGTACTGCACCGAAGATACCACGGTAAAAACAGTAGGCAGCAACAGCAAGGCGGGTTTAATGTCGCCACGCAGGTTGCTGGTTAGCACCGTAACCGACGAGCTGCGCCTGGCTACCAACTTTCGTAGTAAGGTAATAGGTGTAGCGCTTAAAGACCGCGGCAGCATACTACCAGCCGGCCATGCCGCCAATGCGGCTTATTTTTACGACCCCAGCACCGGTAACTGGGTTACCAGCACCTATTATATGAACGAGTTGCCTAAATGGGTACAACAGTTTAACGATTACAAGCTGCCCGAAAAATATATGGCCGATAACTGGAACACCCTACAGCCTATAGAGCGCTATATAGAGAGCACCGACGACGATAAACAATACGAGGGCCTGTTTGATGGCGAAACCAAACCGGTGTTTAGCCACAAGGTAGGTGGAATGAAACCTACTTACAAAATACTGGCAGCTACGCCGTTTGGTAATACCGTTACCCTAAAATTTGCCGAAGGCGTAGTGCTGAACGAGCAGATGGGCGCACACGATGTAACCGACTTTTTAGCGGTAAGCCTTTCGAGCACCGATTATGTTGGCCACCGCTTTGGCCCTAACAGTGTAGAAACCGAAGACTGCTACCTGCGCCTTGACCGCGACCTGGCCGAGTTTTTTACTTTTTTAGATGAGCACGTAGGTGCAGGCAATTATCTGCTATACCTTACTGCCGACCACGGCGTGGCACATGTACCCGACTTTAATAAAGAGCATAAAATACCGGCAGGTGTTTTCCCTATAGATACCGTAATGAAACAACTGGAGGCGAAACTGAAACAACAATACGGCGAGGGCGAGTGGCTGCTTAGTTTTGAAAACATGCAGCTATACTTTAATAACCCGCTGCTGGAACAGAAACAGGTAGACCGCGCCGCTTTTAAAACTACCATACGTACATTTATGCTACAGTTTGAAGGTGTAGCCAAAGTGATAGACCTGGAGAACCTGAGCAACGAACTGCTGGAGGCGCGGATGAAACACGATATAGGCAACGGCTACTACCCT
>JBJOOW010000229.1:0-3085 GCA_046051095.1 Bacteroidota bacterium
GGTATAGTAAAGTGGTAGATAATTATCAGCGCAAGCTGGGCGACGGGGCTGTAGCTACCGGTGTATATGTGCCTAAAAAAACCAATTACCAAAAACACGACCTGCACAACAAACTACAGCGCGAAGCCACTAAGCTTATTGTAGCGTTAGATAATAAGTGGAGCGATGAGCAACTGGATAATTATCAGATCTCGCACCCCATACTGGGCCTGCTAACCGTACGCGAACTGGCTTACTTTACCATTTACCACAACGGCCACCATACCGATACTATAAAAACACATTACCTGCAACAGCAGGGCAGCCGGTAATGCTAAACAATTGAATTAACTTAAGCTGTATTGGCTGTTAGTTCTCCTCCTTCGCCGCTACCGCGGCGGTATTTTAAGGAGAGTTTATCCCGATTTATCGGGAAGGTTGGTCGAGCGAAGCGAGACGAGGTGGTGCTTAAGTTAGTAATACTATACTACGGCAATTGAATCCCCCGCATAAAATCTACAGTTACCTGTATATCATCGTATAGCACCCTGTCCTTATCGTAGTACGGTACTATTTTGCGGTAGTCTTCTTTTATCTTCTCTATCAGCGGCGAACTCTTCAGTGGCTTACGGAAATCGAGCGCCTGCATGGCCGTCATAAATTCTATGGCCAGTACCTTTTCTATATTATATACTATCTTATATGTTTTTACAGCAGCATTGGCGCCCATGCTTACGTGGTCTTCCTGTCCGTCGCTGCTGGTAATGGTATCTACACTGGCTGGTGTAGCAAGTTGTTTGTTCATACTTACAATGGCGGCGGCGGTGTATTGTGGTATCATCAGGCCGCTGTTAAGGCCGCTATCCTGCACCAAAAATTTAGGCAATCCACGCTTACCCGATATTAATTGAAACGTACGGCGCTCCGATATACTTGCCAGCTCGCTCATGGCTATGCCCAGGTAATCGAGCGATATAGCCAGCGGCTCGCCGTGGAAATTACCGCCGCTTAGTATCAGGTCTTCTTCTTCAAATATCAGCGGGTTATCGGTCACGGCGTTTATCTCGCGTTCAAATACATCGCGCACTTGTGCTATGGCATACTTAACTGCACCGTGTACCTGCGGCACACAACGGAACGAATAAGGGTCCTGCACGTTTTCTTTTTGTTGTTTGGCAATTTCGCTGCCACTTAAAAACTGCAGTACATTTTCGGCGCTTTCTATTTGCCCCTGGTGGTTACGCACCCGTTGTATAGCCGGGTGAAAAGGGTTGGTCTGCGCATCAAACGCATCTACCGATACTGCTGCTGTAAAGTCCGATAGTTTGGCAACCCGCTCAGCCTCTATCAGCGAGTAGCAGCCCCATGCACTCATAAACTGTGTGCCGTTGAGCAATGCCAGCCCCTCTTTGGCTTTCAGTTTAATAGGTTCAATATTCAGCTCGGCCATTACATCGGCGCTGCTGCGTTTGGCGTTGTTGTAGCGCACACTGCCTTTACCAATTAGCGGTAAGGTTAAGTGTGCCAGCGGTGCTAAGTCGCCACTTGCGCCCAGCGAGCCTACCTCCCATATAACCGGCAGTACACCTTTGTTATACAACTCGGCAAGTTTCTCTATGGTTTCTACCGTTACACCCGAGTGGCCCTGCGCCAGCCCCTTTATTTTAAGCAACACCATCAGGCGTACCACCTCCTGTTTTACTTCATCGCCCATACCGCAGGCATGGCTCATTACCAGGTTTTCCTGCAGTTCTTCTAACTGGTGGCTGGCTATTTCTACATCGCACAGCGCACCAAAACCGGTATTAATGCCATAGTAGCGTGCACCGGGTTCGGCTATCTTCTTCTCTAAAAATTTACGGTTGCGGTCAACTTTCTGTTTGGCTTCGTCGCTTATGCTTATGCTGCCGGGCGCCGAAAGAAAAGCACGTAAATGGTTAAGGGTAATAGGTTGGTTGGTAATGGTAAAGTTGCTCATACGTATAAAACTATGAGCCAAATGTATGGCTTATAAGCAAACCACATAACAGCACTGCTGTAAACCAATAAGGTAAAACGGCGAAAGATTAATTAAGCACTACCTTTTTAGTAAGGCTGTTGCCATTGTTGGCTACGCGTACCAGATATACACCGGCAGGTTGGTTGCTTATATCTATGGTATTAAGTTGTTGCGTAAGCGGGTTGGTTTGCAATAGCTGACCAGCCGCATTTATTATTTCAACAGTAGCGTTTTGTGCAGGTGTATTGCCAAGGCTTACCTGTACAGCGCGGTTTTGCAGGGTAATGCGTGTATCGCTGGCGGCTACATTGTTAATGCCGGTTGCCTCAGATATATACACTGTTAAGTTCGATTCGCCACTGCAGCCAAAGCTGTTGCTGCTGGTTAGTTTTACATGGTAGGTGCCTGGCAGGGTATATGCATAATCGGGGTTAGCTATACCATCAATGGTGCTTCCATCGCCAAAATCCCACGAGTAAGTAGTGGCATGTGTAGCCGTGCTGTAAAAATGAATGTACTGGCCTGTAGCGGCATATTCGGTAGAGGCACTTGCCTGGTTGGTTACGCTCCAGCCGGTAATGTTTACGGGGGTAGTAGTAATGTAAGTGCCGTACGTAAATTGTAACGTATATTGCCCGTACGGCAGGTTGTTGTAGCTAAAGTTGCCTTTTACGTTCTGGTCAACAGCTACTACGTTATTGCTATCATCGTACAGGGTAAGGTTGCTCCAGTTAATGCTGCTGTCCTGGCTAATTACAATGGCACCATCGTTGTTGGCGCAGCCGGCATCGGTGGTTGTAACAGCAGCAGGGTACGATATATGTAAAAAGAAACGGGTATCGGTTTGTGTTACCTGATTAAGATTAAAGGTATAGTCGCCCGAGCGCAAATCGTGAAAATTGCCAAGCTGCCTGTCCTCTAACCGTACTATGGTAGTAGCATCAAAGTTGTCTATCATAGATGCCCGTATGCTGTATAGCCCGTTACCCTTTACACGCAACCCCAGCGGAACAATAGTGTACGAGGTAAAGTTGCCATAACTGTTAGAGAAACACGGAACCATATCGGCGCTGAACGAGTAAAGCGATGGGGCAGAAGAAGTAGTGT
>JBJOOW010000230.1:0-4250 GCA_046051095.1 Bacteroidota bacterium
CCCACCCATGAAAAAATCAATACCCACCCTGCTGCTTTTTTTAGTAAGCACATGCGCCATTGCCGGTGTGCAGGTTAACTATATGTACCAGCGTAATGCCAGTTGCGATAGCAGTGGTGTAATAGCTGTATATGGTAGCGGGGGCAATGGCACATACAGTTATAAGTGGAGCACCGGTCACACAGCTACCGGCGCGGCCGATTCTATTACCAACCTACGCGAAGGTATTTACCGGGTTACCTGCTACAGCGGTGTCGATTCGGCCAAAACTTCTTTTCATGTATATGCTTTTGGTACAGATACTGTTTTTCGCCGCAATGCCTGCTTTGGCGAATTAGGCTGGATAAATCTTTTCGCAGGGTTATCGGGTTATACCTGGCCCCTGCATACACAGTGGTACCTCAACGGCGACTCGCTGGCACACGACGAACTTGAACTGGATAGCCTGCATGCCGGCTTGTATTCGTATTACCTGGTAGATGGCAAGGGTTGTGAGTTATCGGGCACGGTAAAAATAGGTGAAAGTTCTCCGGTGTTTAATGTGTATGCCAGCGATACGTTTGTTTGCTACAATGGTCCGCTCACTATATGGTATACCCCCGGTTTTATGTTGTGGAACGGTGAATATACCGTGGGTAACAGTAACGATACGCTTTACCTGCACAACGGAGGACAATGGGGCGGCGGTTTAAACTTTCCTTACTGTGGTATAGATACCGCCGGATGTATAGCCTGCGACGATACCCTGCCTCTTATTGAAGTCCTTGGCCACCCCTCTAACCTTATACTCGTTCGCGTTGGCGATACTATAGCCATTGGCTATCCCAATCAAAACCCCGGGGGCTTTTATACGTATGGTTGGAACACACCGCATGGTTATACCGAAACTGCATACAACTTTATTGTGGCCGACACCTTGGGACTCTATTTCGCCTCTCAGTTGTATAAAGGCTGCTCAACCGGCTCCGGTAGTATCAATGTTTCCTATCTGCCGGTTAATGAACTGAAAGAAACCGCTACCGGTATCACCGTAAGCCCCAACCCCGCAACAAACTATATCACTATCACCTCACCACCACAGCTACTTAACCAAACCATGCATGTATACGATGTTACCGGCAGGCTGATAGATGAGGTACGGATAACCCAAACTAATCAGCAATATGATATAGCTGATTATGGCAGGGGCATATACATTGTAAGGATAAACGAAAGCACAATAAAGGTAGTAATGCAGTAATCGGCTGTTGGCTGTTTAGCCTCCTCTGTTTATCCCGATTCAATCTGGAGGAGAGGGTAGGGTGGGGGATTGTATTTTCTGTATTGGCTGTTATTCCCCCTTTAGGGGGTTAGGGGGTGGCTGTTAAATCCTATATTCAATTCCCGGCAGTATTCTTCTCCATATCTCTCCGTGTATTTAGTGTCTCCGTAGCTTATGTTTTAATAACTAGTGGATATATAAATCTTAATGCCCTTAATATTTAGCTGTATTGGCTGTTATCATGTAAATCATATAATCCTGCAAATCAAGATTCAGACAACTGGCTGTTCAATCTAAAATCTTACTTCTAAAATCTAAAATTCCTTACTCCTCATAAAAAAACGCATCCTTAATGTAATGTATCTGCGGTTCGCCGTTTAACATGCTTATCGCAATTATATCAAACCGCATACCCGCATCCAGTTTGTGCTGGTAAAGGTATTCTTCGGCGGCCTGTTTCAGCAACCGGCGTTTCTTCTTATCTACGGCTTCTTCGGGGTAGCCAAAGGCATTAGTGCTGCGTGTTTTAACTTCGGTAAAAACTATATCCCGCCCATCGCGCGATATAATATCCACCTCGGCCTTGCCAAACCGGTAGTTACGCTCCAGTAGTACATGGTTATGCTGCAGCAAAAAGTTTACTGCGGCCTCTTCACCTACACTACCAAGCTCGTTATGCTGCGCCATACATGGCTAAAATAACATATTTACCACACCGGCATCATAGCCGGACTTTAGTCCGGTTACACAAATAACATTCCGCTTATCAAATTGCCGCTGGCTTCAGTCAGTGGTATCTCCTGGCAGAAAACTACATGAATACAGATGTAACCACTAAGGGTACTAAGTACCACAAAGAGTGTATTGATTTTAACCGGCTGTTACCCAACTGCCGGTAGGCAGCCTGTCCTCCGCTTGTTTCATCCCGCCTTATGCGGGAGGCGGAGGTGTCCCGCTTTAGCGGGACGGAGGTGGATGATTTATATGTATCGGCTGTTATCAGGTAAATCATACAATCCTGCGAATCATGGTTCAGACAACTGGCTGTACAATCCAAAATTCATAACCCGTTTAATTATTTTCTTCCATTTTCGCTATCACAATAAAAAGTCAACCCTTGCTTATAAGCCCTTCCCTCTCTGTAGGAGAGGGAAGGTGCCGAAGGCGGATGGGTGAGGCCAATGTATTATGCAACACACCAACCAACTGATAAACGAAACCAGCCCTTACCTGTTACAGCACGCCCACAACCCGGTTGACTGGTGCGCCTGGAACGAGGCCAGCTGGCAACGCGCCCGCTCCGAAAACAAACTGGTTATTATCTCTATCGGTTACTCGGCCTGCCACTGGTGCCATGTAATGGAACACGAAAGTTTTGAAGATGAAGCAGTGGCGCAACTAATGAACGAACATTTCATCTGCATAAAAGTTGACCGCGAAGAACGCCCCGATGTAGACCAGATATACATGGATGCTGTGCAGTTGATCAGTGGCCGCGGTGGCTGGCCCTTAAATGCCTTTGCCTTGCCCAACGGCAAACCTATTTATGCTGGCACTTACTACCCGCGCGAGAACTGGAAACAGGTGCTGCGCTACTTTGTAGATTACTGGCAAAACCAGCGTGAAGAAGCCTACAAGCGCGCCGATGATATTACCGCCGGTATTAAGCAAATGGATGGCATACCGGTTATAACTACCGGCGAGGTGCCGTTGCGGATTGACCGCGCTGCGGTGTTGACTAAGTTTACACAAGTGTGGGATTTTGAACTGGGTGGCCGCACCGGTGCGCCTAAGTTTCCTATGCCGGTTAACTTGTTGTATTTGCTGCGCAACTATCACTATACTAAAAACCAACAGGCACTACAGGCCGCACAGGTTACGCTGGATGGTATGATGAACGGTGGTATATACGACCAGATGGGCGGAGGCTTTGCCCGCTACAGTGTAGATGAATACTGGACCATACCGCATTTTGAAAAAATGCTGTACGATAATGCGCAACTGGTTAGCGTATACGCCGAAGCCTACCAGCTTACGCGCAACCCGCGGTATAAAGAAGTGGTATACGAAACACTCGATTTTGTAGAGCGCGAACTGAGCGACCCTGCCGGTGGTTTTTACTCGGCGCTGGATGCCGATAGCGAAGGAGAGGAGGGCAAATTTTATGTATGGAGCTATATAGAATTACAACAACTGCTGGGTGCAGAGTTTGATGATTTTTGTAAAGTGTACGATGTTACACCACAGGGCAACTTTGAGGGGCACATTAACCTGACGCGTATTGGTAACAATGTTACCGATGAACAACTAACACGTTGGAAAAACCTTCTGATGGCCGAACGCAGCAAGCGGGTACGCCCGGGGTTAGATGATAAAGTACTTACATCGTGGAATGCGCTGATGCTGAAAGGCTATACCGATGCCTACAAGGCCTTTGCCGATGAACGCTTTTTAAACCGGGCCTTGCAATGTGCGGCATTTTTTAAGCAACACATTATACAGGCCGATTACAGTATTATGCGCAACTACAAAAACGGGCGCGTAACTATATCCGGCTTTTTAGATGATTACAGCTTTACCTGCGAGGCCCTGCTGTCCCTGTACGAAGTTACCTTAGATGAAGCCTGGCTGCAACTGGCCGCCAACATAGGCAACTATGTAGTGCAGCACTTTTATAACATAAGCACTGGCATGTTCTTCTATACCTCGGTTAACGATGAGCCGCTGATAGTCCGCAAAACCGAAACCAGCGATAATGTAATACCATCATCTAACTCAAGTATGGCTAAGGTGTTGTTTATATTGGGTACACTGTTAGATAATAACGTCTATAAACAAAAGGCCCGCCGCGCATTGCAGAACATACAGGATAATGTAATTCAGCACCCGTCGTTTTATGCCAACTGGGCTATACTGGCCGATTGGTTTGCCAACGCGCCTTACGAGGTTGCAATAGTTGGCAGCAATGCCGAAACGCTGAGAAGAGAGT
>JBJOOW010000231.1:0-5104 GCA_046051095.1 Bacteroidota bacterium
ATACGTAGCACTTGATGTTTATTCCAAACATCTTATTAGGTTGTGATTTGTAAAGAAACTACTTCACATCTTTAAGGCTCACCGGCGTTACGCCAACCTTTTTGCAAACAGCGGCGGCACCTTTGTTGGCCAATATGGCTATATCTTTCAGGTTGTGTTTTTGCGCAAAGGCTAATGCAGCAATGCTTATTACTGTGTCGCCTGCACCCGATACATCGGCGGCTTTAATGGCTTTGGCGGGTACAATAAACGAGTTGCCCTCGCGCGTAAAGCAAAATATACCGTTGCCACCCAGTGTTACCATCAGGTTTTTAAAGCGGTTTTTGCGGCGTAATTCTTCGGCGCCGCTGCGCAGGCTATCCAGGCTTTTGGCATTAATACGGTAGCCTATTGCTTCGCTAAACTCACGCAGGTTTGGTTTAAACAGGTCTATGGCCTGGTAGTCGAAAAAGTTACGCTCCTTAGGGTCAACCGCTACCGGTATCTCAGCTTTGGTAGCCAGTAGCAGTATCTGCTTTATAAAGTATTTGGTAAGTACTCCCTTATTGTAATCCTGCAGTACGATAATATTTGGCTTATCGTTTGCAAGTATCTTTTTAAACTCTTTCAGCATCAGGGTTTCCTGTGCTTCGGTAAGGTCTTCTACTTCCTCTTCATCAAAACGTACAACCTGCTTGTCTTCATCAAACACACGTGTTTTAAGGGTGGTAACCCGATTTTTATTTTGCAGTACGTGGTTAGCTTTTACACCGGCACTGCGAAGCATTTTTACCAGCATGTTTCCGGTATTGTCGCTGCCTATCATCGATAGCAGTATGGGGTTGCCGCCCAGTTCGCTTACATTAAGTGCTACATTTGCCGCACCACCCAGGCGCGACTCTTTTTTCATTACCTCTACAACAGGCACAGGTGCCTCTGGCGATATGCGGTTTACCTCTCCAAACAAATAATAATCTACCATCACATCGCCTATGATTAACACGTTAACATCGGTAAAGTCGGGTTTAAGGGTGGTTGGTTTGGCCGCTGCGCTCAAAGTTGAGGTTTTATTGAATTAGATAATATGTAAGTTAGTTAATGAGATAACTAGAGGTTAAGAATTCTCCAATTATCTGATCGTAATATTATTAGGCAAGTTTAGCAAATGTCTCCTTCATACGTTTGCAGGCTTCGCGTAGTTTTTCTTCGCTGGTAGCATAGCTCATGCGCAGGCAGTTTTTATCGCCAAAGCTTTCGCCGCTTACCAGGGCTATTTTACCCTCGGTTAGCAAAAACAGCGATATGTCTTCAGGTGTGTTTAGTGCCTTACCTTCAAAGGCCTTACCAAAGTAAGCGCTTACATCAAAAAAGAAATAGAATGCGCCATCGGGTAAGTTCACTTTCAGGTTGGGTATTTCTTTCAGTAGGCTGTAAACTATATCGCGACGTTTTTTAAACTCGGCTACCATTTCAAAGCAGGGGCTTTGGTCTCCCAGCAATGCAGCTTCGCCTGCTTTTTGCGCTACGCTACACGTACCCGATGTAAACTGGCCTTGTATTTTATCGCAGGCTTTGGCAATAGCCAGTGGTGCACCAATATAACCCAGACGCCAGCCAGTCATAGCAAAACCCTTGCTAAAACCGTTTACGGTTATTACCTGCTCTTTAATATCGCTAAACTCGGCCAGGCTAGTGTGCTTTTGCCCGGTAAAGTTTATGTATTCGTAAATCTCATCGCATAGCACAAAAAGGTTAGGGTGCTTTTTTACCACGTTGGCAATAGCTTCTAACTCGGCATGGCTAAATACCGACCCGGTAGGATTGCACGGCGATGAGAAGATGATAAGTTTGGTTTTGGGGGTAATGTATTTTTCCAGCAGTTCGGCTGTTACCTTAAAGTTGCTCTCTATGCTAGTAGGTATTTCGGTGCAGGTGCCTTCGGCAAGTTCGGCAATGGCTGCGTAGCTAACCCAGTAAGGGGCTGGCAGTAGTACTTCATCGCCCGGGTTTATAAGGCTTAGCACCACGTTTGCAATGCTTTGTTTGGCACCGGTGCTAACTACTATCTGGTCGGCAGTATAATCAAGGTTATTATCGCGTTTAAATTTTTGTACTATGGCCTTGCGCAACTCGGGGTAGCCGGGTACCGGGGTGTACTTGGTGTAACCTTTATCTATGGCCTGCTTGGCAGCTTCCTTAATATATTGTGGTGTGTCAAAATCAGGTTCGCCCAGGCTAAGGTCAATAATATCGTGGCCCTGTGCCTTCAGTTCGCGGCTCATTTTGCTCATTTTAATGGTAGCCGATTCCTGCATGTTGTTAATACGGTCTGATAGTTGGATCATAGTAGCTGTAGCTTGTGACATGGTAAGGTTTAAATTTCGCCGCGAAAATAACCCACAGCCCGTATTTACGGGCAAAAACTTTGTGAATTAATTAACAGTAAAGCCACTTTTTTCAACCGCTTTTGCCATATGGCAAAATATCTATATTCGCTCACCTATGAAACGACTTATGCTATTGCCACTATTGGTTTTAGTTTTATGCGTAAATGCCCAAACCGACAGTTGGGAGATTAAATTACAGCAGTATAAAAAATTGTATGATAAAGGCCTGATAACGCAAGCCGAGTAAGAGAGCCTTAAAGCCCGCGAGCTACAACTGGGTGTGCCACCTGAGAATGCAAATAAAGCCACACCACCACCGAGCCACTAGCGCAAAAAAGCGATAATGTTAATATTAGAGTTGACCCGGTTGCGTTTGGCGATGTAGATAATAAAATATCGCCAAGGCAACATACCAATTCGGTATGTTGGGTAACATGGCAGGTGTTGGCATTAATGTGCAGGTGGGTACTACTATTAATCGGCGCTATTTTCCAAATGTATCGCTTGGGTAGAAGGCAATAAAAAACGTATACTGGTACCCGTTGGTTAAACTTTAACATGAACATACTTAAAGGTAAAGTAAGCCCGCATTTTCATGCAGGGTTGGGGTATTTGTTGTTTCAGCAAACCGGTAATCCCAATAATGGTCACAACGGCATGTATGCAGGTTTTGTTTTTAGCGTATATGTAAGTAAACGTATATTTTTGGTTTTCTCGCCCGACTACCGGTTTTTGTATTATGTAGAAATCGCCGCCGATGTGCCTAAAAGCTTTCAGTCATACAACAATGCACGGTGTTACTATAACTCAATTCACCAGTTAGGTGGGCGTATACAGGTAGTGTTTATGTAAGCTAATCCTATATCCCCTTCAAATGCTCCTGATGGCAATTCAGTTCTATCTCAAAGCGGCCATCGGTATGTTGGTTTACTTTATACAGGCACAGGTTTACGTGGTTAAACTGCTCCATCTCCGATAGCGGCTTACCTGTAAGTGTACACATAAACGCGCGTATAAAACGGCCGTGGGTGGCTATCAGCACTTTCTTCTCAGGCATCTTGCTCAGGTGTTCTAAAAAGCGCAGCTGGCGTTGCTGTAGTTCAAACGGGCTTTCGGCTGTTTCAGATGGCTTTGCATGTATATCGCCATTGCGCCACTGCAGCAGCAGTTGCTGAAAACGGGCATCGTTCTCCATGGTGCTGTGCGAGCCTTCAAAATCGCCCCAACTTATCTCCTCCAGTTCGGGCATGGCCTTGTGTGGTATACCGCGGCCTGTAAACTTAGCCACACTCTCCTGCGCACGGGTAAGCGATGAGGTATACACAATCTCGAAAGGTATGTGACCGTAAGCCTGGTAAAAAGCCTCGGCCTGGCGCTGCCCTTTTTCGTTTAGCGATAGGTTGACCCCTTTACCCTGTACTATGCCTTTTGCATTATGGTCGGTTTGTCCGTGGCGGATGATGTATAGTTCTTTTGTAATCATATAGGCTGTTGCGGGTAAAAATATAGTTTTGCGCCAAACAAAAAATTTGTGAGTAAGGCCCATCGTGTTTCGTTGCAGCAGTTTTTAGCCTATTGTGTACAACATAATTTACCGGTTGCCATTTACCGGCTGCCGGGTACCAAAGCCATTAAGGTGGTGGCCCAGCATAATAGTAACCTGCTTAAAGTAAACCTTACACGCCATGCACAAAAGGCTGGTTTTTTGTTTGCCCCATTTACCCAAACACCCAACGCCCACAGCGTACTTATACGCCCCGATATTTACTGCACAGCAGCCAGTCTGCCGCGCCTGAACTTTGCGCCGGCTGTGCAAGCTAAGTTTGCCGCACTGGTGCCGAAACTTAAAAACACTGACCGCCGCCAATACGAAGGGCTGGTAAAAAACATAAAGCAGTTTATAGCCAGCGGCAAGGCCCGCAAGGTTATTGCTGCCCGTGTGCTTACCATGCCACGCCCTGCCGGTTTTAACGAGTTTAAACTTTTTACCGCCTTGTGCAACACCTACGCCCATGCGTTTGTATCGCTGGTGTTTACACCACAGTATGGTTTATGGGTAGGCGCATCGCCCGAGGTGTTGCTTACCGCTGCCAACAACAGGTTTACCACCTACTCGCTGGCAGGCACCAAAGCCAATACACCCGCCAACCTTAAAGCAGGCTGGGGCGGTAAAGAGGTAGAAGAGCAGGCCATTGTAAGTCGCTATATAGGCCAGTCGGTAGCTAAGGTTATTAAACAACCTGCGGTGGTTAAAGGCCCTGTTACAACAACAGCCGGAAACCTGTTACACCTGCTTACTACTTTTACCTATAACAATGTACCGGCTGATAGTTGGCCCCAAATGGTAAAGGCCCTGCACCCAACCCCTGCCGTAGCTGGTTTACCACAGCGCACCGCCATACAGTTTATTACCAAAGCCGAGCCTAACCCCCGCAGTTTTTACAGCGGTTATCTGGGCCCGGTAAACCTGGGTGGCCGAATAAACTTATTCGTAAATTTACGATGCATGCAGGTTTTTAAAAACAAACTTGCTATATATGTCGGCTGTGGGATAACTGCAGATTCGGAGCCGGCTAAGGAGTGGAACGAAACCGGGATAAAATCGCAAACGTTGCTGAACGTAATAGCCGGCATTTAGTAACGTTTGCACTAATAGTTTTTTAGCATTGCACCTGCATGACTACCAACAAGAAAGGGGTACGGCTTATTGCTGAAATATGTCGTAAAAGAGGGATAAG
>JBJOOW010000232.1:0-4509 GCA_046051095.1 Bacteroidota bacterium
ATACGCTTATGTTAAAGCCTATATTGCTGAACTGGCCGGTTGGTCGCAGGTCGTCTTTAGCTTTGGTTTTATCTGTATTAGGGTTGTACTGGTCGTTGTTAGATCTGCTGGTTAAACCATCTACAAAGTTAAATTCGGTACGGTATGCACCACGGTCGGCAAGGCGGCTGTATACCTGTCCGTCTTCTGGGTTAACAGCATCCCACTGGGTAATCTTGGCCGATTTTGCACGTGTAACCAGGTACTGGCCGTTAATCTCTGCCGATATAGTAACTAGTGGGGTTGGTGTGTACGAAACACCCAGCGCAGCATTGGCGCCTAACGATACAGTACCTTCGGTTTCAAGCTTAACCTTGGTTTGCTGACCTAAAAAGTAAGGGCCTTTATATACTGTTTTGGCAAGCGGCAGGTTTGCCGGGGTATATACCTCATCATCTACTGTAATAGTTACGTCGTGTTCTAGTTTGCCATACACCGGCATAGATATACCCAGGCGGCCGTACGGGTAAACTTTCCAACCCGGTTTGGCACCACGTATAATTAACGATGGCATAAGGCTTACACCAAAGGCGCTGGTTTTAATATTGGCATTTAAAAAGTAGCCTACGTTGCTGAACGATGGCGGATTACCAAAACCGGTTTGTATAGTTAACGGGCGTGTTTGGTCGCAGCTAACAACACCGCTTTTAAGGTACGATATACCCAACTCTACACCTATGTAGTTATTTATCATGTAACCAAGGCCCAGGGTAAAGTTCATGCCCTGTCCGTACGAACCATACACATTGCTGGTAGTACTGTCGCGGTCGTTTATGTTTATCATAGGTACAAGGCCGTCTTTATCCGGTGAGTACGGGTCTATTTTCGGGCCCATCATAGTGCCCGGCTTTGTAATGCCCGACCAGCCATAGCCACCTGCCACGCGCAGTGTAAAAAATCCTTCTTTTTTCTTTTCCTTCTTGGGTTGTTCTGCATCCTGTGCGTGTAACAGTTGCAGGCCGGCTACTAACAGCAGGCCGGTAAGTAGTTTAGTTCTAAGCATATTTGGTTTTTTGGTACACTATAATAGTAAACTTAACCAACTGTTTACAGTTTATTAAGCCTTGTTAATTGCGGGCTTGATTTTAACAACCATCTGCCGTATTTTTCGTTTATACTAATAAATCAATTGGTTATGGATACGTTACAGACTAACTGGCTTACCGATGGGCTGATAGATTTTGAGTACAAGAAGTATTTACTGCTGGGCTACCTGCAAAAAGTGGCGCGCAGTTTCGATGAAAAAAAGCTATACCCGAGGCTTGCCGAATTAATTGAACACTACCGCCATTTACAATTACTGCGCGACCAGAAACTGGCTGTAGCAAAAGATTTTCCGAAACAGATTTCGCGCCTCGATTTTGAAAAGTTTAAAGTAGAGTACCGCAGCCTTTTCGAAGATGACGAACTGCTGCGCGAGATAGATAACATAGTAGCATTTGCCCTGCCCGAAATAGAAAGCCGCCTGGGCCTGGGTAAAGAGTTGTACGATGAGGTGGAAGATAAAATGGAAGTGTTTCCGGTGGGTATACTGCCACTGCATACCGATGAGGGTTACTTTATGCTATCCGACTTTTTGAAAAAACTGGTAAACGTATATTTCTATCGTATTACCATTTTCGAAAACGCCACCGAAAAATTCCGCGGCATACAATCGCAGTTTTTGTTTAGCTACAACATATCGGTTACCGATAGTTACGAAAGCGTAAAATACCGGTTAATAGAAAAACACCAGCACCTGCCTAACCCTGCCACCTATGTGGTAGAGTTTAAAACATCGTACCCGCTACCCGAAACCATGCTACCGGTAGCCCGGCGCAAACTAGTGCAGTTTATATCTACCAATAATTTAAGCGTGTAAATTAAAACAGCGTAATAAAGCCCAGCTGTACGGTAAACCCGCGTGGGTATATCGAGTAGTCTTTGCTAACCACGCTATGCAACAGGTTGTACGATACTATAACCGGTATAAATATGTTTTTGCTTTGCAGCAGGTTGTAGCCTGCACCTATTAACCATGCTGGTGTAAATACCTGTTTGTATTTGAAATTATATACATAACCCCCAGGCACAGGTGTATATGTTGAGGCGTTAGGGTCAGGCACCCGGCGGCCAAGCAACTCTAATTTAGTGCGTACAAAAAAGCCCCTCCATATATTGTATTGTATCAGCGGCCCTGCGCCATAGGTTTGAAAATTATATTTTTTACCTCTGCCTTCGTTTATTTGGGTGTAAAAATAGGTAACCCCACCGCCAACAAACAAACCCGTATTGCCCCAGCGCGGGTTGGCATTTTTAGGCTGAAAAACACGGTAAGCAATAGAGGGCGAAAAGCCTGCATCTATACGGTATTGGCTTACAGAAAAGTTGATAATAGGCTCAATCAAAAACTTCGATATATCGAATTTGTTTTTGCTAAACCCCTTAAAGTTTTTAGGGTCGGGTGCTGTTTGCCCATCGTTTTGTTGCTCGGTTTGTTTGGGCTTACTGCTGGGTGGTGGTAAATCATCATCCTGCGCAAAAGCGGTAGCGCCTGCAACAACTACAAAGGCTAAAAGAGTTATCAGCTTTTTCAAAATCTGCATCTGTATGTTCGTAAACGTCATCGAAATTAAGTTATTTTACTTCATCAGTTAGTTATAAAGGGTTAAAAGCCCCAAAACACCCGCAAACCCCATGGAATCTAAATACATACAGGCAAACGGTATTAAACTACATTATGTAGACGGAGGCAGTGGCCAATTGGTGGTCTTGCTGCATGGCTTTCCCGAATTTTGGTACGGCTGGCATAAGCAAATACCGGTGCTGGCACAACATTGCCACGTAGTAGCACCCGATATGCGCGGCTATAACCTTAGCGAAAAGCCGCCACGGGTGGCCGATTATAAAATAGATATACTGGCTGCTGATGTTGCCGCCTTGATTAAAGCACTGGGCTACCAAAAAGCCATAGTAGTTGGGCACGATTGGGGCGCAGCCGTTGCCTGGGCCGTGGCCGCCCTGCACCCCGATGTGGTAGAAAAACTGGCCATACTAAACGTACCACACCCCGCCGAAATGAAAAGGGCCTTAATGGGTGGCAATCTGTCTCAGCTTAAAAAAAGCTGGTACATCTTCTTTTTTCAATTACCGTTTATACCCGAAAGCATTATTGGTACCGAAAAATTCTTTAAAGGAACGTTTAAGAAAATGTGCCGCACCAAATACGCCGTTAGTAAAGATGATATACAAAAATACGTAGAGGCTTACAGCCGGCCCGGTGCGGTTAAGGGGCCGGTATCGTATTACCGCGCTATGTTCCGCGGGGCTTTATCTACGCCCGGGTTACCCAAAATAAAAGCACCGGTAATGATGCTTTGGGGCGAGCAGGATACTGCCCTTGGTAAAGAGCTTACCTATAACACCAAACAGTATTGCGACAGTACTTTCGAAATACACTACGAACCCGCCAGCGGCCACTTTGTACAGCACGATAACCCCGAGTGGGTGAATGCACATTTGGTAAGGTTTATACAACAAACAACCTCTTAAAACAAAAGTAGTAAGTAGTTAAGCCCCGAAGGGGCGCAATAAATCAGCGAAGGGTGTTAGCCCTTCGGATTTTGTAAATACTATTACTGCTGTAATTTAAGCCCCGAAGGGGCGTAATAACACAGCGAGGGGCATCGCCCCTCGTACTATTTGTTGAAGTCCCCTTTAGGGGATTTAGGGGTTGTTCTAAGGCTTATAATCCAAATCTATCGAAAACTTATCGGGGTGCTTGCCCTGTATGTTCTGGTAAAAGGCCATTATCTCGCGCATATCTTTAGCCATATCGCCGCTTGGCCATAGTATTTTACCTACACCTGCTTCTTTATTTTTATAATCAAGGTAACCTAATGCAATTGGCACTTTAGCGCCAACAGCTACGTGGTAAAAACCGGTTTTCCATTTGGTGCGCAGGCTGCGGGTGCCTTCGGGGGTTACCATTACGGCCAGTTCTTTATTTTGGCTAAACAGTTCAATCATGGCCTCGGTCATACTTCTTCTTTCTTCGCCGGGTTTGCGCGGGCTGCGGTCAATAGCAATAGCGCCCAGCGGGCCAAATACCAGGTTAAACGGAAAACGCATCCACTCTTTTTTTACCGTATAGCGTACCGGTATACCCATCAGGTAAAACGCCGAGCGGGCAAACACAAGGTCCCAGTTACTGGTATGTGGCGCGGCTATCATTACGCAGCGGTTATAACCACCACCTACATGGTCTTTAAAGGTCCAGCCGAATAAGGCAAAAATGATTTTAGATATAAACTTTCCCATAGCGCGGCTAATGTAAGTGGTTTTTTGTTACCAAAACCTTATGCTTACTGCTAACAGTAAGTAGCTTGTAGGCGGTGTAAAAAAATACAAAACCTATTTTGTTAGCTTACGTAGAATAGATTTAATACATTCAGGCTGTCATAACAAAAAGTCACCCTGTACAACAAATGT
>JBJOOW010000233.1:0-5088 GCA_046051095.1 Bacteroidota bacterium
CACAGGTAGCGGGTGGTAGTTATGGGCGCCGTAACGCTCTTCAAGTTCTATTAACTGTTCGGCTCTGGTTAGTTCTGTTACTGCGTTCATACTTTAAATTTTGTACCCTGTGCTTATACGCAAAAATAGAAAACAGGGTGTGAAAAATGCTTTTTGATGATTAATATGCCTGATAGACTGGTAGCAGGTTGCATAGGGTTGCGTAAAAAAAATAAACTGAAAATAAAGTTGCAATTGCATACTAAACCTGTTAAAGCTGCGTTTTAAGGCACTTTTTTAGCAAAAACAAAGGCCAAATGGTTAAAAACTGCCGTTTAGGCTTTTATGCTAGCTTAAATAGTAGTTTATTTGCACTCCCCTTTTTAAAACAACCCAGGAAATGACTTTACTCGAAAAAATTCAGATTATGGATGCCGACGTGCAGATTTTAAAAAAAGGTATAGACCGCGTGGTAGAAAAATACCCATTACCTATAGGCATACTGGTGCGCGGCAACAAATCGGGCCTATCTGTAACCGTTGATAAAGATTTTGATAAAGTACCTGAATCGGTATTTACGCAAAAGAGGCTAGGTCAATCTTAATACCAGCCCGGTTCATAAATACATCTACACTCATATCTACCCATACTTTTAGTAGCGGGTCGGTATTAAGTATTATAACTACGGTATAGTGGTTATCGCGGAAACTCTGTAACAGGTTTTCCGGCATAGTGTTATGTATATTGGCTTCGTAAGCTACAATAAAGTCTTTACGTGTTTTTTTGTCGTAAGGCACTACAACAAATTCACTCCAGTCGAAAACAGATCCGTCTTTTAAAGTAATAGGCGCTTTGTACTCGCTGTTCAGGTGGTTGCGTAGGCGTTTGGCTGCTGCCAGCGTTGTTTTGAACTCTTCCATTTATGGGCTTAAAATGATTTTTAGTGAAAAGCGGTTCGTGCTGCAAAATTATCTAAACTTTCAGCTTACACAATATTTCTTTTGCGTTAACCATCATTTCGTCGGTAAAATCGAGGTGGGTAACCATACGTAACAGGGTTGGCGAGAAAGGCTGTATAAGCAAACCCTGTTGTTTAAGCTGGTTGGCAATGGCCTGTGCATCGGCTACTTCAAATATTACAATGTTGGTTTGCACCGGTAATACCCGCTTTACCCAGGGCAGGCTGCCAACTATAGCCGCCAGCTGGTTGGCACGGGTATGGTCAAGTGCCAGCCGCTCTACGTTGTTTTGCAGCGCATAAATACAGGCGGCTGCCAGCATACCGCTTTGGCGCATACCGCCGCCCATTACCTTACGCAGTTTACGGCTGCGCTTAATAAAATCTTTACTACCCACCAGCACACTGCCTGCAGGTGCACCCAATCCTTTGCTAATGCACACCGATATGCTATGAAACATACCGTGCAGGGCAGAGGGTTTTTCGTTTAAGGCGGTAAGGGCATTAAAAATACGTGCCCCATCCAGGTGGTAAATAAGTCCGCGGCGGCGGCACATATCGGCTATGCTTTGCATTTGCTCAATAGTATACACCGCACCGCCCCCTTTGTTTACTGTATTCTCTATAGCTACCATGCGGGTGTTGGGCAGCCAGTCGTGGTCGGGCAGTATCAGTTCTTCGGCCTGTTCGGCTGTCATACGGCCCTGGTCGCCATCGGTAAGGCGGATAGATACGCCCGAGTGAAAAGCCCAGCCTCCGGTTTCGTAGTTATATATGTGGCAAATCTTATCGCATATAATTTCATCCAGCGGCTGTGTGTGTGCCTTAACTGCAATCTGGTTGGTCATGGTGCCGCTGGGGCAAAACAGGGCAGCCTCCATACCAAACATAGCGGCTACCATCTCTTCCAGTTTTCTAACCGTAGGGTCTTCGCCAAATACATCATCGCCCAGCTCGGCCTCCATCATGGCCTGTTTCATGGCTGGTGTGGGACGGGTAACAGTATCGGAGCGCAGATCGATAAGCATACTACTATCTGATTTTAGGTATAGAAATTAGATTAATGGCCAGCTGCTATATGGCTGAAAAATCTGCCCAATAAAGCAGGTTGAAATATGACAGGGAAGAAAAAGCCGAATACCGAACCTGTAAAGTGCGCCAGGTGGCCGATATTATCGCCACCGCGTTTATCCATATAAATACAATACAACAGGTATAGCGGGCCGAAAATAAATGCCGGTATACCAGGCAGAATGAACAGGGATATTTTGCCGAACGGGTTTAATAAAATGTAGGCAAAAATAATTGCTGCCACACCACCACTTGCACCCAAACTACGATAACCCGGGTTGTTTTTTTGTGTAAAGAAATTCCACATATCGGCGGTAATAACTGCACCAAAATACATAAGCACAAACAGTAAACGGCCATTGGTTTCAAATACATAGGTGAACGAAAGCTCGATGTACTCGCCAAAACTGTATAGCGAAATCATATTAAACAGCAGGTGTATGGGGTCGGCGTGTATAAACGAGCACGATATAAAACGGTAATACTCGCTATTGCGCCATATACGGTATGGGTAGAAAAGCAGGTTCTCGACCAACTGGTGGTTGTTGAACGCCATAAACGAAATAAGACAGGTAATTGCAACTATTAATACTGTAATACTCATGGCGCTAAAATAACAGGTTGGTGGATAGTTTACTCGTGGTGGTAAGGTTCATTACGCATAATGGTAAAGGCGCGGTAAAGCTGCTCGGCAAAAATGGCGCGCACAATCTGGTGGCTGAAGGTCATTTTACTTAGGCTAAGTTTGGCATTGGCGCGCTGGTAAACCTCATCGCTAAAGCCGTAAGCCCCGCCTACAACAAAGCATACATTTTTTACCGATTGGTTGAATAAGCCTTCCAGATATTTTGAAAACTGTACCGATGTATAGTCTTTGCCTTTATCGTCCAGTAGTATCAGGTAATCGCCGGGTACCAGTTTTTTAAGTATCAGCTCGCCCTCTTTTTCCTTTATTTTTTGTGTGTCGGGTGCTTTTATCGATGAGTTGTCCAGCACTATCTCTTCAAACTTTGCATAACGGTTAATACGCTTGCGGTAATCGTCGCAAATGGCCTTTATTTCTGCCGAGGCGGTTTTACCTGTTACAATAAGTGTTAGTTTCATAGCAAAAGGGTATTACGGGTGGCAGGAAATTTTATTTTCGCCGCTCTAAATTACTGCGCATGAAAATAGCAAAGCAGGGCAAAGTGTTGGTGTTTGCCAGCCTGATATTAATGTTACTGGCCGGTTGTAAAAACAAATCGGACCTGTTGGTTAAAACATGGCGCCTACAGGGGCTTAGCTATTCTACCAGTGTAGCCGAAGATAAGCAGGCGCAAATAGACCGCACCGTAGAGGAGATGCGCAACTCTTTCCGCATAACCTACCATGCCGATGGTACCTACCTTACACATATTAACGGTATGGAGTTACAGGGCAAATGGAAGCTGAACTGGAACTCGACCAAAATAATAGCAACCCAGGAGAGCGGTAACGCAATAGAATATACTATTGAAGAACTTACCGCTGACAACCTGAAATTTAAAGCCGACGATGGCCACGAGGAACTGGTATTTGATATGATACCCGACACACAGCATAAATGAGAAAGGACATTATAGCAATTTCTGTTGCTGTTTTTTTAACCTTACTGCTACATAGCTGCAACCAAACACCAGCCAACACCATAGTTGGTAAATGGCGGTTAGATACACTGGCCATGAATGGTATGGTAGTAACCCAAAACATACTGGGACCATCGTACTGGGAGTTTACCGACAGGGGTAACTATACCAGCACCATAGTAAAAGCGGTAGATAAAGGCCGGTACGAGCTAAACGAGGGCGGGTTGACTTTAAACTCGAACATATCGCAGCAAAAGTACACCGTAATACAACTGGATTCGGTAGTGCTTAGCCTTACCGCTGTTGATACAGTTAACCGCACACACCTGTACTTAAAACGCGTGCAGTAGTTTTATAGCTTATTCATATTTTAGTGGCATGAGAGTTTCAATTATCGGAGCGGGTAATGTAGCCACCAACCTGGCGCTGGCACTTAAAAAGGCCGGGCACGAGATAGTACAGATATACAACCGCAGTAACGATGCCGGCGAAGAACTGGCGCGCACTGTAGGCGCAGGTTTTACTGCCAATGCCGAAGAGCTACAGGAAGCCGAGGTATACCTGGTAGCCGTAAAAGATGATGTAATATTTGATGTGTCATCGCAGTTAAAGTTAGAAGGCCGCATTGTGGCGCATACATCGGGCACACAAACCAAAGAGCAGTTAAAAGCATCTAACGGTACGGTAGGGGTGTTTTATCCGCTGCAAACCATGAAGAAAAACCAGAAGGTAGATTTTAAAAATGTGCCTTTGCTGATAGAGGGAGCCGATGATAAAACAACCCGTGTGCTGGAAAGGCTGGCCCGAACCATATCGGATAATGTACACCGCGTAGATGGTGTACAGCGCCAGTGGATACATGTAGCGGCGGTGTTTGCCAATAATTTTACCAACCATTTGTACGGTATTTCCGAATCGTTGCTGCTGGGGCAGGGGCTGGCCTTTGATATACTAAAGCCGCTCATTTTTCAATCGGTAATGAACCTGCAGGAACGCTCGCCTAAAGATTTGCAAACCGGGCCGGCAGTACGCGGCGATGCACAAACCATAGAAAAGCATTTGTTGCTGCTTGGCGACGATACCCGGCTTAAACAGATATACGACATACTAACACAAAGTATAATTGCTACGGCAAGTCAAAATCATAAATAAATTCGCGGCGCGTTATAGTTTAAACACTACATGAAAAAGATAACCGGATTTATACAACTGGTGCGGGCTGGTAACCTGTTTATTATAGCCCTTAGCCTATCGCTGTTTTACTACCTTATACTGGTGCCTGCCCACCATAGCAAGTTATTTACCAACCTGTTGCCTTTCAGCACAGCCGAGTTTGTAATGTTTGTGTTGTCGGTACTTTGTGTGGCCGCAGCCGGCAATATTATTAACGACTACTTCGATTTTGAACTGGATAAAGAATTTAAGCCTAATCGCCCGCTTGCGCAGGGTGTGTTTTCGTTAGATACAGCCTTATAT
>JBJOOW010000234.1:0-5598 GCA_046051095.1 Bacteroidota bacterium
ATGTATTATCCAGTCGGCAAACGGACTTTTAAAATATGCCTGATGAAAAAAAGCTTCGGTAATGTTATTGCGCATTAATACCGAGCAGGTAGGTATAAAATTAAAGTTAAGCAAGTCGGCGGCTGTAAATTTTTCTCCGGTAATGGTTACGTATGTATTAAAGCCGGGCTCTCCGCTCTCGTATTTTATAGTTGCGTTGGTAAAGCAAATGGCGCAATCGGGGTGGTGCTCAAGTATGTTGTATTGCTTTTGTAATTTGTTAGGGTCTGTCCAAAAGTCGTCGCCCTCTAATAAGGCAATATACTTGCCCTTGCAAAGCATAAGTGCCTTTTGCCAGTTACGAAGCATGCCCAGGTTGTTAGTGGCATAGTATGCTTTAATACGGGTAGGGTATTGGTTGGCGTATTGCTGTATTATTTCAGCAGTGCCATCTGTCGATTTGTCGTCGCAAACAATAATTTCGGTTTCGAAGGCAATGTGTTGCATAAGTGCGCTTTCTATGGCCTGCGCTACATATGCTGCCTGATTGTAGGTGATAATGCACACACTAACCCCGGGAATCGTATCACCTTTAAGTAAATTTGTTTGCATTAACAGTTGCTACGTTATTGTTTGCCAAATGTAAAAAAAGTAAGGGGTTGTAGAAGTTTATATGCCCTGTATTTGCCAGTTACAGCCTTGCCTTTAGCGTATTCAATTTGGGGTTGTTTACAAAAAAATTATCTTCGGCTTTAACAACAATGATCATTGTAAAAATATTTCAGGGGCTGGGTAATCAGTTGTTTCAGTATTCCTATGCCCGTGCGCTCGAACTTAACAGAGGCTGCCAGGTTAAGCTTGATAATACTTACTATAACCTATACTCCGAAATAATTTTACATGGCTATACCGTTAAACGCCATTACGGGTTAAACAGGTTTAATATTAAAGAAGATCTGGCTTCGCTTGCCGAGATAGAGCAGGTAAAAAACAATACAGGCAGTAACAGAGTAACCCGTTTTATAAACCGCAAGCTTAACGAAAGTGCACCCTACTACCGTAAGCAGTACGTAAAAGAACTGGATACTGTTTACGACCCTAATTTGCTTAACGTAAAAAGCAATTGCTATGTAGAGGGGTATTTTGCCAGCGAGATGTATTTTAAAAAACACCGCGAGATACTGCTTAACGAGCTAACCTTAAAAAACCAGGCTAGTGCGCAAAACGCCGAAGTAATAAAGCGAATGGAAGATTCGGAATCGGTATGTATAAGTATACGCCGAACCGATTTTTTGGCTAACCCCCTGCATAATGTTTGTACCGATCAGTATTACCGCGATGGCCTGAAAACAATGGCCGATTTGGTGAAAAATATGAAGGTGTTCATTTTTTCGGATGACAATGAGTATGTGATGCGAAATTTTGATATACCTTTCGAACACGAGTTTGTTACACACAACTATCCCGATTTTTATGAAGACCTCAGGCTGATAACCCACTGTAAACACCATGTAATACCTAACTCTACTTTTTCGTGGTGGGGGGCATGGCTTAGCAGGTATAAAGATAAAAAGGTAGTAGCACCCCGTATATGGCTTAACAGCGATACAATTGATTATTCAACCGTATTGCCCGAAGAGTGGGTTAAAATTGAAAACAAATTTTGAAGATTATGGTAAAGAAAGTACTGGTGGTTTCAGATAACATAGTGCTTACTAATGCTTTTAGCAATATGGTTGCTAGCCGCAATGATGTTGAAGTTACTTATTCGTATTCGTATAACAACCCCGGCTTTGCTACAAATGCAACACTTAAAGTAAAAGCCATACCTGTTAATGTAAAAGCAGATTGGGAGAGCCTGGCACAACAGTACAACCTTATACTTTCACTGCACTGTAAGCAGTTGTTTCCGGCACAACTGGTTAGTAAGGTTAGGTGTGTTAATGTACACCCGGGCTTTAATCCGTATAACAGGGGGTGGTTTCCGCAGGTGTTTTCTATTTTAAACGGGTATAAATCGGGCGCAACTATACACGAAATAGATGAGCATTTAGACCATGGTGCTATTATAGTACAGCAGGAAATTGCCATAGAAAGCTGGGATACCTCGTTAACCGCATATGAAAAAATACAGCAACTGGAAATTGAATTACTTACTGAATATTTAGATGCTATACTATCGGGTAGTTATACAACTACCCAGCCCGAAAAAGAAGGTAACGTAAATCTTAAAAAAGATTTTAATGATTTATGCCATATAGATTTAAATAAACAACTAACCCTTGGCCAGGCAATAGATTACCTGCGCGCTATGACCCACGGTAATTACAACAATGCCTATTTTATTGATAGCAATACAGGCCAGAAAGTATATGTAAAACTGGTGTTGGAGAAAGCAGATAACAAGTAACTGCTACTGCTTTTTAATATAAGCAAAAAAGCGGCGAAGCGATGTGCCAACTACTGGTATACCATAAATAAAGCGCCCTACAGCCCGCAATATGCTATACTCTGCACGGTGATGTTGTTTAAATAAGTTATTGTAATCCTTCTCAAGCTTACGCAGACTTTTATCTGTAATCTCTACCGCAATTTTGGTTTCAAGCAGGGCGTTTACAAGGCGGCGGGTAGGTGTATAGTCGTGCCCTTTGTAAATTTCAATCAGCTCCATAAGTGCTTTCTCAAATTTAGCTGTTTGATGGGTCCACGTCATTTCTTTGGCAGTGTTGTATGCATTAGCCTGCAGGGTAGCAAGTAGCTGGCGGTCATCGCGTAGTTTTATTATTGCCTGGCGTGCCGCATCGGTATCGCGTATATTAATTACAATAGAGTTTACATTGGGTACCGAGTATTCTTCGTGCCCGGTAAAATTGGTAGTAATTATTGTGCCTCCGCATGCCATCATCTCCAGGTTAGGTAAGCAAAAGGCTTCAACTTCCGACATTTTAAGCAGCACATCGCACTGAGCATACAAATCTGCCAGTTCTTCAGTAGTGCAGTTAAAAAATATCTTATCATATTTCCAGGCTGGGTCAACATAGCTGCCTCTGGCTTTAAACCAAACTTCTATACCCTCCAGCCCTTCCACCGCTTTAAACGAATCTTCTACACGCCTAAACCATACATCGCCGGGGCCTTCTATCAGCACCCGTAATTTGCCATTGGGGTTGGGTTTACGTTTAGCCGCATTAAACACATCCTCGTGAAAACCGCTTGGGGCCAGGCCTATATGTTTGTTGCCTTCGGCGTGCAATACGTTTTTCCACCATTTAGGTACGGTTATTATGCCAATGTCGGGTAGCTTATAGGTGAAATCGCAAAAGCGTATTTTAAACGAGTTGGGGTCTTCGTAAAAGCGCCGTTCATCATCCTGCGTAAAGTAAAAGTAATAGTTGGCGTTAAACAGAAAGATATCGTATAGTGTTTCCCACCAGGTGGCAATCATTATATCGTAATGCGCTGTTTTAAAATCAATATCCTCCCAGGCAAGGTGTTTCAGCCCAAACTGTGGAAACCATATCTCATCGCGGCCTTTTACATACTCGCGGTATATAATAACAACATCGTGCCCGCTGCTTTGTAGCCTGCGGCCATGTTCGTATACCGAAATTTGACCGCCACCAATAATGTTTTGCGGAAGTATAAATGCAATTTTCATATGCCAAACAAATTAACCCGTAGTTGATTTAAAAGGTTAAGTATATACTTTCTTTTTTCTTTAGGAAACCTGAACAAGCGGGCGTAATTATATAATAGCAGGTATAATAGCTTGCTTTTGCTGTAGTTTTTATTTAATACGCTTACACGCTCCATTAACCGTGCGTTTAATTGTGTGGCATTGCCCGAAATGCCATAAGGGTCGAAAACCGATACCAGAATATTGGCGAATTTAAATCTGTATTTTTTTTGAACATGCGCATATACAAACCATTCAAAATCGGCCGATAGCTTGTGGTTAATGTCGTATAGCCGTTCTTTTAGTATAGATACTTTTGTAAAAGCTGTTTGATGGTGTACGGTATCTAAAAAAAACATGGCATCGTTTACAAAATCTATGCCGTGTACATACCCCCATAAATTTTGCGGATCGAACACCAGCATTTTACCGTAAAATATATCTATACCAACAGGGTCGGCAGTTATCAAATCGTTTACTTTTTCTATCTCATATTCCGAAATTAGCAGATCGCCGGCGTTCAGAAAAAAAACATAATCGCCAGTAGCATAGCTTACCCCTTTATTCATGGCATCGTAAATGCCTTTATCAGATTCGCTGACTACGTGTGCAATTTTCGATTTGTATTTATCAATTATAGCTAACGTATTATCGGTAGATACGGCATCTATAATGATATACTCGATATTACTATAAGTTTGCTCTGTTACACTGCGGATGGTTTTTTCAATAGATCCTTCTGCATTGCGGCAAACCGTAACTATGCTGAATTTGAGGTTATGCATGATTTTTTAAAAAATCGTTATAAGCCAGTTTTATCCCTTCCTCCAGGCCTATAGTGGGTTTCCAGCCAAGATTAAACAAACGTGTGCTATCCATCAACTTTCTAGGGGTGCCATCGGGTTTTGAGGTGTTAAATTCAATAGTACCCTCAAAGCCAATTACTTTTTTTATAAGCAAAGCCAGGTCTTTTATACTTATTTCCTGTCCGCTACCAATGTTTAAAAACAGCTCTTCATTGTAGTTTAGCATCATGTAAACGCTTGCATCGGCCAGGTCATCTACATACATAAATTCGCGTAGTGGTGTGCCGGTTCCCCAAATCTCAACGGCTGTAGCGTTTGTTGTTTTTGCCTCGTGAAATTTGCGTATGAGTGCCGGTATAACATGCGAGTTGTTCAGATGGTAATTATCGTTAGGGCCATACAAATTAGTAGGCATAGCTGCAATAAAATTACAACCGTATTGGCGGTGGTAGCTTTCGCACATTTTTATGCCGGTTATTTTTGCAATGGCGTAAGGTTCGTTAGTTTGTTCCAGGTAGCCACTTAGCAGGTAATCTTCTTTAAGTGGTTGAGGCGCCAGTTTAGGATATATACATGAAGAACCTAAAAACAGTAGTTTTTTTACACCAGCCACATAACTCTGGTGTATCACGTTACTTTGTATCATCAGGTTGTCGTACAAAAACTCGGCGCGGTATGTATTGTTGGCCAATATGCCACCTACTTTAGCTGCTGCCAGAAAGACATAGTCGGGTTTTTCAGTTTCAAAAAAATGCTGTACCGCGTTTTGGCTACGCAGGTCAAGCTCTTTAGATGTGCGCGCAATAATATTATTATAGCCCAGCGATAGTAGTTTGCGCCTGATAGCAGAGCCTACCATACCATTATGGCCAGCAATATAAATTTTTGAACTTGTTTGCATTTTATTGTTCGGGGTTATATAAAACGAATTGTTGGCTTATACGATCGAATGCTACTAATGGCGGGAAAATGCCAGCGTCTGATGTTATCTTTTTACTTAGCCCGTTCAGTATGGGATACCTGGCTAAAAGCCCGGCAAATTTGTTTTTGGTTAGTTGTTTTTTTTCGTAATCAGTAATAATGTTTTGGCTTAATATCTCTGCTGCCTCCTTAAAATAATTATCCATACCCTCTAAC
>JBJOOW010000235.1:0-3025 GCA_046051095.1 Bacteroidota bacterium
CAGACTACTGCCTCTCTAAAAATGTGAAAAATCAAAATATATTTTTGCGAAAAAAACGCAGTTTGCGGCAGCATTATTACCTACATTTGAACCATGAGAATTAAGCAACTGATACTACAAACAGCTGCACTAAACCAAACCGCAGAGTTTTATGGCCGCACACTTGGCCTGCCCGTTAGTACCACCGGGCTGAGAGAGATAACCGTTACTGTGGGCAGTACCGAGCTGATATTTACATTAGCAAAAAACGGCAACCCGTTTTACCATCTGGCATTTAACATACCCTGCAACCAAATAGCCGAAGCAACTGCCTGGTGCAAATTGCGCAACCTTACTTTACTGCCATTTGAAAACAATACACTTATAGATTTTCCGAACTGGAACGCACAATCAATTTACTTTACCGATAATAACGGCAGCATACTGGAGTTTATAGCCCGCCACGACCTTAAAAACTCTGCTGATGGTGCCTTCACCTCATCGTGCATGTTAAATGTAAGCGAAATTGGGCTTGTAACAGATAGTGTACCCAAACTGTGCAACTATATAAAGGAGAATACCGGCGTTAACTATTACGATAAGCAGCCACCGGCCGATACCTTTTCGGTAATGGGCAGCGCATCGGGTTTGTTTATTGTAGTACCCGCGGGTCGTAACTGGTTCCCCACACAAATACAGGCCGCTGCTTACCCCACACAGGCTACTATAAATTACGCCGGCAATAAGTTTACAGTTGTGGTTTAAGCTGGCACTATTATATATAGTGTAACCTTGGTAGCCATTTTACGTAACAAGTAATATCTGCAACAGCAGACCCAGTCCCTCTTCTGATGATAAAAGTCGAGGGACTTTCTTTTTTATATACAGTTAAGCAGTTATTTCAATCCATTCTCACAATACCGGTTTTGTATCCGGCGGCTTAACTACTCCTCTCAATAAATTGTTACAGGTTAAAGGCAACTAAACAGCATTGCTACAAAGCTGTTTATCAGCACTTTGCTTTACAAACAAAACCCATTTTGTAAGAAAGAAAGGCCATTTACTGTAACATTTCTTGACAAGCATTTAGCCCCCGCATATATTGTTTATGTAAGCAATTACAAAAAACTAAAACGAGAAATCATGAACAAGCTAAGCAACATTTTCGCCGCCACATTAGTAGCCATCTCTTTCAACTCTTTTGCAGGTAACTGTCCGGCACTGTCTGGCGAGTTCACCATCGGCAAAAGCGATAAAGCTGATTTCTCAACCATACAACAGGCCAGCGATGCAATGCGTTGCGGCGGCATCAGCAGCCCTGTTATCTTCCACCTAGAAAGTGGCGTGTACAACGAAAAAGTTACTCTATCTAATATATCTGGTGCATCTGCCATCAACACCATCGTTTTCGAGTCGGCTTCTGGCGAAAAAACCGACGTGATAGTAAGCTACCAAAACTCTGACGCTACTATCGTACTTAACGGAACATCGTATGTTTCTTTCGAAAACATCACAATTGACCACAACAAGGCTACCTATGGTAACTGCGTACGCGCAGAAGGAATGATAAGCCATGTTGCTTTCAAAAATGTGACAATGGATGGTGTTGATGCAGCTGCACCGGGTAACAACAACGCAGTAGCTTACTTCAGCGCTTCGGCCCCTAAAGATAACGTAAGCTTTATTGACTGCGAACTGAACAACGGTAGCATAGGTTTATACAAAAGCGGTAAAAATGCTGATGAGCGCGATAGCCACACTGTGCTAAGCGGTAACCTGTTCTTTAACCAAACCGAAGGCGCTATAGCTATGAGCCAGGAAGATGCGCCTGAAATTTCTAACAACGTAATAAGCAGCACTACCAGCAAAGCAGGTTACACTGCCATAGCACTTAACAACACAGCTAACCAAATAATAGTAACTAAAAATGTAATCAACGCACCAGAAGCTGAAACCGGTCTTAAACTTACTAACTGCGAAGCTGAAGCTACTAACCTCGGCCAAATCACTAACAACTCTATCGTATCGGGTACTGCAGGTATCAGCATCAACGGTACTACCGATAACCAGATACTTAACTTCAACCGCGTTAAACTTTCGATAAATGGTGGTGCAAAAACTTACTACGCAAATAAAAGCACCGGCAACAACATCAACATGATGAATAACATCTTCTTCGATATGGCAACCGGTAGCTACACTATCCTTGGTAACTCATACAAAGATTTCTTCAACCAACTGCCTTCTCAAAGCAATCCTCAAATGAGTGCTTCTGCCAATGCATTAACTGTTGAAAAAGTTACTCCAATAAAATAATCGTTCTTTTTGCTTGTTCGCGTTTAAGGTTCGGGTTGCTCCGGACCTTTTTTTGTTTGTATCCTTGTTCCGCTTGCTGCGGAACTTTTCGCGTTTAAGGAAGGAAAGGAACTTTGTGGGCTATAGAAGCGTTCGCTGCTTCATATATATTAGTATACGGCACAGGTTTCAAAAGGTTACAGGTAATTTGAAAATAGCTCAAAGATATTTACAGCTAAACAAACCTTTGTTTAACACCTAAAATCAGCACTATATATTTAATCAGGCAGGACCTATATTCCCGGTTTTTACTATACCAGCCCGTTTATAGTTAGCTATAATTACACCATTATCTGTAACCATGCTTTCGACAAGCGTAAATGCAGCTGGTATTGCCCCTGTTGTAAATAGTTTTTTGCCTTTACCTAATGTTAAAGGGTAAATCATTAACCACATTTCATCTACCATGTCATTTTTAAGCAACATTTGTATAAGCACACTACTGCCCCATACTTTTATATCCCCGCCTGGTTGTTTTTTAATTTTCTTTATATCGACCGCGCTTTTAATAAACACACAGTTTTGCCAATCTGTTTTTTTCCGTGTCTTACTCACCACATACTTGGTAACTTCGTTTATACCAGGCCAGTTTTTTGCATGTGCAGGCCAGTAGTGTTCCCATATTTCAAATGTTTTCCTGCCCAGTAGCAGGTCTGCAGGTTTCATCAACCTACTCATTATATCTTCATCG
>JBJOOW010000236.1:0-9931 GCA_046051095.1 Bacteroidota bacterium
CTCTACGCTTATATCGCGTGGTACAAACAACACTTTTACACCCTGCGATATTGTGGCGGGAAACAGTTTCAACTCTTCCATTACATCGTACACCCGCTCTATACCAAAGCTTATACCTACACCACTCATATTCTGCCCTCCAAACATCTCGGTAAGGTTATCGTAGCGTCCGCCACCGCTCAACGAGCCCATGGTTACTTTGCCCTGGTAAATGTTTTGGTCAAGCACTACTTCCCAAATGGTGCCGGTGTAGTAGCTAAGGCCACGCGCCAGGGTAATATCAAATACTACGTTGGGTTGGTTTACATGGCCCAGCACAAAGTTTAGTTCATCAAGCCCTTTGCGTCCGGCATCTATATCTGTAAAGTAGGGCTTTAAATCGACGGTGGTTTTTACCTGTAGCAGGGTTGTTATCTTACTAATCTGCTGGGGGGTAAGGTTAAGTTTTGCCAGTTCGGTGGTTACTCCATCTATTCCTATTTTATCCACCTTATCTATAGCCACGGTTATCTCGGTCATTAAATGCGGGCAACCGGCATAGGTAGCCAGCGCCTCAAGTATCTTGCGGTTGTTTACACGCACTACTACATTTATACCAAGCTGTTTGTATACACTGAAATATATCTGCGTTAACTCTACCTCGTTGTAAAGCGAGTTGCTGCCTATTATATCCGCATCGCACTGGTAAAACTCCTGGTAGCGGCCTTTCTGCGGCTTATCGGCACGCCATACCGGCCCCACATGAAAACGCTTAAACGGAAACGCCAGATTATCCTGGTTTTGTACTACGTAGCGGGCTAAAGGAACGGTCAGGTCGTAGCGCAGTCCTTTCTCGGCTATAAGCGGAGTTATATCTTTTACATCTAAATTTTGCACTTCGTAATTCGTGCTTCGTACTTTATTCAGGTAATCGCCGCTGTTCAAAATCTTAAACAACAGTTTATCGCCTTCCTCACCATATTTACCGGTTAGTGTTTCCAGTCGCTCAATAGCCGGGGTTTCTATCTCTTCAAAACCATAGTTGCGGAAAACACTTTTTATAGTACTGAATATATAGTTGCGCTTAGCTACTTCTGCCGGTAAAAAATCGCGGGTGCCTTTGCTTAGCGAGGGTTTTATCTTCTTAATATCACTCATGTCTCAAAAATAGTATTGTTTGTAAAATTTCACGCTTACGTAGTTGCGGCTAAAAGCACCGCGTAGCGGTCGCCTGTTTGTAGCAAAAAAAGTAAGGGTCGTTGCGCACCGTAGGTGCCGCCTGTATAAGCTACTGCTGTGTATACCTTTCTATCACCCTATCGGTAGCCTCGTCCAGCATACGGTACACATCTATGTAATGCTGCTCGGTTAAGCCCCAGGGGTCGGGCACCGGTTGGTTCTGGTCCGGTTCTACCTCGTTCATTATATATTTTACCTTGGCAATTTCTGCCTCGCTTTTAGCCATATCGGTTACGTTGTGGTAGTTGCTGGCATCCATTACATATATCACATCGTAGTACTCCATATCTTTACGGCGCAGCGGGCGCGAGCGCTGGTAGGTAATATCTATACCAAAGCTATTCATCACCTTAATCGAACGCTCGTGCGGTAGTTCTCCCTCGTGCCAGTCGCTGGTGCCGGCACTGTCTACCTCCCAACCCAAACCCATTTTATCGGCCTTGTGTTGCAATAAACCATGTGCTATAGGCGAGCGGCAAATGTTGCCCAGGCATACCATCAGTATTTTCATGCTGTACGTGTATTTACAGCGGCGAATAAAATAAACCCTTGCTTTATATCAAGCATACTGTACGCAAAGCTTTAAAACTGTTTTAGCACAACCTTAACACGGCCGGGGTAATTATTGTTTATCTTAGCAGTAAACACCAACCCTATGGCAAAGTTTATACTGCTTATACGCGAAGACCTTTCGCGCTACCCTATGCCTAAAGAGCAACTAAATGCTATTGTTGCGCAGCATGTGCAATGGGCGCGCGCGCTTACTGCGCGGGGTATATTTGTAGATGGTAACGGCATACAAAGCGAGGGCCGCCTGATAGAAATGATAAACGGCGACCTGATGGTAGAACCCATCCGCGATGTGCGCGAAGGGGTAGGAGGGTACTATATTATAGAAGCCACCGACCTGCAGGCCGCTGTAGAAATTGCCAAAGAGTGCCCAACCTATAAAGATGGCGACCTGATAGAAGTACGGCCACTGGGGGCGTAATACTTCATTTGCCTTTCTCTGTATTTCTCAGTGCCTCCGCGCGAACCACTTATTATTTTATACATTAGTGGTATATGAAACTATTTAAAAGCAAGCTGTTTATAGCGCTGGCTGTATTGCTGGGCATAGTGGTAGTGGCCAATGTAATACTATACGAACCCGATATTCCCACAGAAGAGTTAAAGGCTAAGTACGCCAACGCACAATCTAAATTTATAGAGGTAGACGGCATGCCCGTACACTACCGCATAGAGGGCGAAGGCGAACCACTGGTGCTTATACACGGCACCGGTGCCATACTGCAAACCTGGGATGGCTGGACGCAACTGCTAAGCCCGCACTACAAGGTTATACGTATGGATATACCCGCCTTTGGCCTTACCGGTCCGCGCGCCGATGGCGATTACAGCGATGAGATGTATGTAAAATTTGTAGATGCATTTGTTAGCCAACTGGGTATCGATAGTTTTTATCTGGCTGGTAACTCGCTGGGTGGTTTAATAGCGTGGAAATACGCAGCCGCTCATCCGGCAAAGGTTAAAAAACTGGTACTGGTAGACCCGGCAGGCTTTTACGATATTAACCGCAAAGGGGGCTCGCTGGTGTTTAAACTGGCGCGCAACTACCCCGGGCTTATGGCACCGGTAGCTAAAATAGGCACCAAATACCTGGTAGCAAAAACACTGAACGAGGTATACTACGACCACAGCAAAATAGATGCTAACCGGCGCACTATGTACACCGAGCTAAACCGCCGAGTAGGTAACCGCCGCGCCTTTTTAGACCGTGCCCGCTTTGTAAAAACCAGTAGCGAAGATGAGTTGAAAGCCATTACAGCGGCTACATTGGTAATGTGGGGCCGCGAAGATGTGCTGATAGACGTTGCTATGGCCGGGCATTTTAAAAAGATAGCCAACAGCACCCAGGTTATTTACGATAAAGTAGGCCACAGCCCACAGGAAGAAATACCTGAACGCTCAGCAGCAGATGTGATGCGGTTTTTGAAGGCTAATCCATAAAACTATTAAGTAGAACTAGTACACTAAAAATTTGTTATGGATAACAGTTTTGATGAAGTAATGGCAAAGGAAAGTGATGCCCAGCTTATAAAAATACTAACGGAACATAGAAATGACTACCAACCGGCTGCAGTAGAGGCTGCTGAGAAGGAGTTTGCAAAACGCAATTTATCTTCGGAAAAGATTAGTGTTGCCAAAGAAAAACTAATGCAGGAAAAGCAAGCAACTGAAGCAAAATCAGGTGAACCACTGGCTTCTCATTGGAAAGTTCTGTTAATTCTTTTGCCGGGCGTTTCACTAATTGGGGTGGCAGCATGGGCTCTGTTATCTTATTCAGATGGTTACAAACAAAAGGGCAGGGATATTGTAAAATGGACTTTTTATGGTTTTTGCATGTGGGGAGGGATAGTTGCTTTAATTAGTTTGCTCGGTTTGTGAGATTGCTACTTTACGGCGTAAACACCAGATTAACCGTTTGGCAGGTTTGCATGGTTATGTTGTTCTGCCAGCTTTGTTGGGTACTAATTTGCTCGGCATACACACTATGGTACCCTGCTGCCACATTTGTAAAGCCGGTACGGGTGCCGGCAGGTACAATAGCCAGCGGCTGATCGTCGAGATATACCTCCAGATCGTACCCCGAAGAGTTGCTGATATTCAAAGTGCCCCATCTATGAGCCTCACAATCAAACACTTCGGGCTGGCAGCTGCTTAGCAACGTTAACAGGGCAAATACGGCTATGGTGGCATACGTTTTCATAACAACAGCTTTTTTATACCAGATAATGCCAATAGCCCGCCAAACTCCGTATAGGTTTGTTAAAGTTCCTTTTCAGGGTAGGTTTAGAGAGGTTTGGGTTTTCCACATATCCTGTTATCTTTGCGGCCCCGCACAAAAAACCGTGCGGTATTATATAACCCAAAAAGCAGAGAAACATGCTGACACAGTACGAAACAGTATTTATTCTCACTCCGGTGTTGTCGGAAGACGACGCTAAAAAAAGCATCACCAACTATGTTGAGTTGCTTAAGTCCCAGGGAGCTGAGATCGTTCACGAAGAACATTGGGGACTAAAAAACCTGCGCTATCCAATCGGTAAAAAAACCACTGGTATCTACCACCTGGTTGAGTACCGCGCTGCAGGTAAGGCTATCAACACTTTAGAAGTGGCTTTCCGCCGCGACGAAAACGTGTTGCGTTATTTAACCGTTAAGCTTGACAAATACGCTGTTAAGTATAACGACGACAAACGCGCAGGCCTGGTAGGACGTAATAAAAAAGTTAAAACCGTAAAAGAGGAGGCTACATCATGAGTGCACCAAAATCTAACGACAGCATCAAATATTTAACCGCTACCAAAATTGGTTTGGTTAAAAAGAAATACTGCCGCTTCAAAAAGAACGGTATCAAGTACATCGATTATAAAGATCCTGATTACTTGTTGAATTTCATTAACGAGCAAGGTAAGATACTTCCACGCCGCTTAACCGGTAACTCGCTTAAGTATCAGCGTAAAGTGTCGCAGGCTATCAAACGTGCCCGCCACATTGCTATTCTGCCTTACGTAGCAGACCTTTTGAAATAATTGGTAAAACCTTTTAAAGATTAAACAATGGAACTTATACTTATAAAAGATGTAGAAAAACTTGGCTACGCCGATGACGTAGTTAAAGTTCGTCCGGGTTTCGGTTTAAACTACCTTATACCACAAGGTTATGCAGTAGTTAAAAACGAAGGCACTCTGGCACAACTTGCAGGCCGCGTTAAAGCCCGCGAAAAACGCGAAGCTAAAATGCTTGAGCAGGTAAACGAAATTTCGGCCCGCTTACAGTCGGCTCCTGTTAAAGTAGGTGCTAAAGTAGGTACAACCGGTAAAATTTTCGGTAGCGTATCGGCTTACCACATTGCAGATGCTATTAAAAACCAGCTGCAGGTAGAAGTTGACCGCCGTAAAATAACTGTACTTGAAGGCGATGTTAAAGCCCTTGGTACTTACACTGCCGAAGTTGGTTTAGGCCAAAGCCACAAGGTAAACGTAACAGTTGAAGTGGTAGCCGAATAAGAAATATCCAAAATTTCACAACAAGTTAAAATCCCTGTCGTTTATTACGGCAGGGATTTTATTTTTACCCATAGCCTTTACACCCCTTTATATTTTGATAGCAAAAAACACATACCGATTTTATTGCACAGCAAAATTACTAGTGCTGTTTGTATTGCTGGTAAGCGTAGTATTTACAAAGGCGCAGTTAAACTTCGACTATACCGCCGGTAAGTTTATGATAAAGGGCAAGGTAATAGATGTGCAATCTAAAACACCGGTACCTTTAGCCAATATACTTTTTACAAAAAATGGCCGCGGCGTTACCTGCGATAATGAAGGCAACTTTACTTTGTATGTGCTTAAAACCGATACCCTCAAATTTTCATCGGCAGGTTATATATCTAAAATTATTCACATCAGCGATTTAGACTCTAATAACTATTACACGCTGGAAATACAACTGATACGCGACTTTGTAAAGCTAAAAGAGGTTACTATTTACCCTTTCAAAAACCGCGATGAGTTTATTGATGCCTTTCGCGATAACAAAGCCGATAAGCAAACCTTTAACGGTGTACCTCCGCCTAAGTATTCTAAAGTACAGCCCAAGGCCAAATTTTATAACCCCATTTCGTTTTTGTACGATAAGGTAAAGCGCCGCCGTGCCGCTAACCCCGATTTTAAACCCTGATATACAACCGGTTCAGTGGTGTTTATATTTATGATGTTTTTTCTGCATTAATTAGGCGGTGTAGTTTATCTTTGGGGCTATTACTACCTAATTCACACATTATGAAACGATTTTTACGAGCCTTACTTGCTCTGGTTGTATTAATATCCCCTAATACACAGGCCCAGAACATTATTTTTCAGGAAGATTTTGATGGTATAGACGGCCCTACCGCAGGCGGTGCCGGTACATATGTTTTTCCCTCTGGCTGGCTTCTGCGTAATGTAGATAACGGTACACCAAATGCATCAGTTGCATATGTAAATGAAGCATGGGAACGCCGCGAAGATTTTAAATTTAACGTAGCAGATTCGGCAGCATTTTCTACATCCTGGTATGCACCGGTAGGTGCTGCAGACGACTGGATGTGGACCCCGCCGGTAACACTACCAACTAATTGCCGCCTAAAATGGAATGCAGTTGCTTACGACCCTACATATCCCGATGGTTACGAGGTTCGTATTATGGTTTCGCCAAATACACCAACAGGTGGTGCCGGCGTATTAGGCAATCAGGTATCGGCTTCTACACAATTGTTTAGCATTGGGGCAGAAAACTCTGCATGGACCGCCCGTACAGTTGACCTTAGTACTTATGCCGGCCAAACTGTTCGTATTGCTTATCGCAATACATCTAACGATAAATTCATACTCGTAATTGATGACGTTGTGATTGAGCAGGTATTAAATAACGAGGTGTCTATCGAATCGGTACAAAAATACGAGTATACACTTACACCGCTTTCGCAGGTTCCGGCTGCTGGTTTGCCACTTAGCGCTACTATTAAAAACAATGGTATTAACGCTGCTAATAACCTGGCACTTACTGCACGTGTTTACGATAGCAACAGCAATTTGGTATATACTGCATCAAGTACACCGGCTACGCTTGCATCGGGCGCAACTACTACACTTACTACCGCAGGTTTTGTGCCTTCATTTGCCGATAACTTTACTGTAGAATATGAAGCTACTATGTCGGTAGCCGATGATATTCCGGCAAACAATACAGCTACTGCTGCCATTGATATTACTAAAAACGTATACGCCCGCGATAACAGCAATGCTGTAGGTTCGTTAGGTATTGGTGCTGGTAATGGCGGTTATCTTGGTCAGGACTTTATAATGGAAAACTCAACCAGTATTGGTGCTGTACAGGTATATTACACCCAGGGTTATACCGGCGAAAGAATAGCCGCCGCTGTATGGGATATGGTTGGTGGTGTACCTAATGCAATAGTAGCATACACCGATACATTAACCTATATAGATAACGACCCTCGCCTGTATACCTTGCCAATACACGGCGGCAACTTTGCGTTAGCCCCGGGCCGTTATGCTGTTACAGCCATCGAGTTCGATTCTACAATAGCAGTAGGGCTTACTACAGATATTTACACCGCAGGCAGAACCTGGGTTAATTGGCCTACATCTCCATTAGGTACATGGGGTAATAACGAAGATTTTGGCGCAAGCTATCAGCGCGCGTATATTATACGTCCGGTAATTTGCCCTGGCTTTGCAGCAAATGAATCTTCAACTGCTGCCGTATGTACAACCAACGGAACCGCATTGGTTTCACCTGCCAATGGAGAGTCTCCATATACTTATAGTTGGAGCAATGGTGCTACTACAGCATCAATTACTGCTTCGGCTGGTACATACAACGTTACCATTACCGATAATTTTTACTGTCAGCAGTCAACCAGTGTTACCGTGGGTAATAATAGTGTAACGCTTGCTTCTTCTACCGGCGTTAACGATGCCAACTGTACTGCTGTAGATGGAGGCGCTTCTGTTTCGGTAAGCAACGGTACATCGCCGTACGTATATGCATGGTCTAATGGTGGTAACACCAGTGCTATCAGCAACCTGTCGCCGGCTACCTATACAGTTACTGTTACCGACGCTAACGGCTGTACCGGTACTAATACTGCAATTGTGGGCACTAACACAGTTGTACTAAGCACTACACCAACTACCACACCTGCTACCTGTTCTGCCGCCGATGGCTCTGCAAGTATTTCTGTTGCCAACGGCTTTGCTCCATATAACTATGCATGGTCTAACGGCGGTAATGCAAGCAGTATTGCAAACGTAGTTGCGGCTAACTATACAGTAACTGTTACCGATACCAAGGGCTGCAGCGCTATCAGTACCCTAACTGTTGCTATAGGTGGTTCTCCGGTAGCTACTACAACATCATCGGCTAATGCAACATGTACATCGGCCACCGGCTCGGCAAGTGTGGTTGCAACCAGTGGTGTGGCACCGTATACTTACACATGGTCTAACTCCGCAACTACTTCTACCATCAGCGGCCTTACAGCCGGCACCTACAATGTAACGGTTTTAGATGCTAATGGTTGTGCCGGTAACGCTACAGTACTGGTTGAAACAACCACTGTAACTTTAACACTTACCACATCTTCAACCGAAACCGGTTGTGTTTCAGGTACCGGCTCTGCATCAGTCGATAATGTTACCAACGGTACTTCGCCATACAGCTATGTATGGTCAAACACTACAACAGCGGCTACTGCAACCTCGCTTTCTGCGGGTAGCTACCAGGTTACCGTAACCGACAATAATGGCTGTACTGCTACTGCAGAAGCAGTAGTAAATTCTGCAGCATCTCCATCGTTAAATGTTATTGCAGATAATATCGATTGCAATGCAAATACTACCGGTAGTGCTAATGTTAGTGTAACCGGCGGCTTAACACCAATTACATATTTGTGGAGCAATGGTAATACTACACAAACTGCAGCCAACCTGGCTCCGGGCAATTACAGTGTTACTGTTACCGATGCAAATGGATGCACAGCTACTGCTTCTGCAACTGTTACCGAACCTGCTGCCATTTCTATATCTGGCATCATAACTGATGTGTCAAGTGGTAACAATGGCGCTGTTAACGTAAGCGTTACAGGTGGTGTAACACCATATGCTTATAATTGGAGTAACTCTTCTACAACCGAAGATGTTAGCGGTTTAAGTGCAGGTACCTATACTGTAACAGTAACCGATGATAACGGTTGCACATCTACAGCAACTTATACACTGGTATCGGTAGGCATTGCCGATGTTAATGCATTATATTCAGTTAAAGTTTATCCTAATCCTGCATCTAACACAACTCAGTTGCAGGTAAATCTTACAAAAGCCGATGAGCTGAAAGTGGAAATGGTAGATGTTACCGGCAAACTGGTATACGTTCAGTATGCCGGTGTAGTAAAAGATAAAACATTTACACTTAACCTAACCGAATATGCTGCAGGCGTTTACTTTATCCATGTAAGCGGTAATAACGTAAACACAGTTCAACGTCTTACTATCGAAAAATAATAGTATAGGCAAGTTATAATAAAGGGGCTGCCCGTTTGGGTAGCCCCTTTATTTTTAAAACATTTGTATATGCCTGTAAAACAGTTTACACAATTTTTATTGATACTGCTAAGTTTTGGGCTATATGCACAAAAGCCTACTGTAGGCCTAACTACCTATCAACCGGGTGTAACCGATGCTTATACGCTTTTTGCTCCGGCCGCATCTACTAAGGTTTACATAATTGATAACTGTGGTAGCGTAGTACATAGTTGGAATACAACCAGCTTACCGGGGCAGGCAATAGCAATAACCGATAGCGGCGATTTAGTGCATACGGGTAAAATAAACAACGAGAGTTTTTCAAGTGGCGGTTGCCTGGGTGGGCGTTTAGAAATACTTGGCTGGGATGGCACTTTAAAATGGCGCTACGATTATTCATCGCCAACATATACTACCCACCACGATATGTGCCTGATGCCAAATGGCAACCTGCTTGTTATGGTATGGAATTTCAAAAGCGCAGAGGAAGCTATCGCTGCTGGTAGAAACCCTGCATATGTATCGCCTAAAGGCTTGTGGGCCGAGGAATTAATAGAGCT
>JBJOOW010000237.1:0-16238 GCA_046051095.1 Bacteroidota bacterium
AACAGAAGCTTTTTACGAAATGGGCAACTGCAACAGTTAGATATACCCACTCTGGCATGGCCCGCAACAGGCTATGTTATTTCTGTGGCCGATAACCATCATGGGCAACAATATATCAGTATGTTTAAAAATGCTGCCGATTCTTTTCACATCATGCAGTTTGACGGCACTACCTATACCGATATAGATTTAACCAATTTGCCGGCCACCTTAAACAAAAACCTGTGGGGAGCAGGCTCGCTTATTTGCGATACTGCAGGTGTATTACACGTTTCTATGCCCAACTTTGGTGTGTTTAAATACAACAACCCCAACTGGCAATTAGTAGATACCTCGCATGTTGCACCGGTGTTAACCACTAAAAACAACATCCTTTATTTCGAAAAAGCACCGGGGCTTTCTTCAAATATGGATACCGCATACTTCCTGCTTAAAATAGAGGCTGGAATTGCAGAACGAATAAGCCCCCCACCGGTTAGCCTATCGGTTGCAGCCACTTACTACTCGCTTTCGTTAGATGAAAAAGACCGGCTTTGTTTTATCACCCAAACAAACCTTATGTACCGGCTGGTTAACAACACCTGGCAAACCGTTTACCTGCCCGATTTTTGTTGCTACAGCGGTAATCTCTGGGCTATACCCGCCATGTTGTTCGATTCTTCCGGTAATATCTGGATGAGCAACGATATGCAGGGACAGGAGATTGGCATATATAATCGCAAAGGCCACAACACCTTTTCGGGCACTGTGTTTATAGATTATAACCAGAATGCCCTGCGCGATTCGGCTGACCTGCCACTTAAAGATATTATACTAACCCAAACACCCGACAACCTGGTAGCCAATACCGATAGCGGAGGAAACTATTCGCTGCTGTTTTTAAACGGTCAGCAAAACTATATTATCAATCCACAACCCTTACAATACTACTATGTTTCATCGGGTAACAACATTCATATAAATCCGGCTACCGACTCTATGTGCTGTTACAACATTGGCTACACTCCGCTGCTAAATGTTTACGACCTTGAAATAAATGCCACTACAGCTTTTGCCCGCCCGGGCTTTAACAGCATGCATTGGCTCAGCTATAAAAACAATGGCACTGTTGCTGTATCCGATACTATTGTATATACCTTCGATAACCGCTACACATTTGCCGGTGCCAACCCCGCGCCAGATGTGGTTACAGGCAACACACTTAAATGGCGCTTTAATCAATTGCTGCCTTTTCAACAACGTAACATAGCAGTACAACTTTACCTGCCAACGCAAATTTCTATTGGCGATACCTTGTTAAGCACAGCTACAATATACCCGGTAGCAACCGATACTGTACCCGAAAATAATGTGTCGCAATGCCAACAGTTGGTTACCGGCTCTTTCGACCCTAACGAAAAAACAGTTACCCCGGCCGGTAACATCAACGCTGGCAATAGCCTTACTTACACTATCTTTTTTCAAAACACCGGTACAGATACCGCCTTTAATGTAATCATACTCGATACACTGGATCCTTCTATATCGCTCGCATCACTTAAAATTCTGGGCTATAGCCATAACATGTACTACAACTACAAAGGCAATGGCATATTAGAGTTTTGCTTTACAAACATACTGTTACCCGATAGCCATACCAACGAGCCACTAAGCCATGGTTATGTAAAATACAGTATTAACACAAAAAATAATCTGCCCGGCGAAACCGAAATACATAACACCGCCTATATCTATTTCGATTACAACGCACCGGTACAAACCAATACTACTATCAATACTACCGGTGTACTGGGTATTAATACTGTAGAAACAAATGCCGGTTTTGGGCTATTCCCCAATCCGGCCGGTAAAAAAACATTCGTAAAACTTTACCAACCAGCCGACAGAATAACCATTTATAACGCTACCGGTGCGCCGATATATAATGTACAGGTAAACAACGATTTAACCGGCCTTCCGCTAGCTGGCCTTGCACCTGGTTTGTATTTGGTTGCTACCTATAAAAACAATGTATGTACCGGCACCCGTAAATTAATTGTACAGTAGTTGTTGCATACAGCAACTTCTAAATATATTATACACCGGTGGTATGCTTTTTGCTATGTTTACGGCAACTAAATTACCGGTATGAAAAAATACATTCCCCTTATTTTATGTGCGTTTGTTTTAACCACCGTTATCAGCAGCTGCAAAAAAGATGCGGTTAAAAAAACATTTCTCATAACCTCGTTCAACGATTCTACCACCACCCTGGCCTTTACCTACGATGTGCAGGGCAACGTAACCCGGTTGGTTAACAATGGCTACACCATAGATTTTTTCTACAACAACAATAAGCTGGTTAAGCGTACCAAAGCCAGCTCTGGCACTAACGAAGGCGTAGATAGTGCTTATTACAATGGTTCGGGACAACTGTATAAAACTGTAAGCTTTGATAATACCAACACCAAAACCCAAACCATACAAATTACCTACAACGGCGATAACACCGTTAACACCGTAACTGTAGATTACGAATCGGCTACTGCCGATCAGATATACGAGTTTACATACAGCGGCGGTAAACTGGTGCAGCGCAACAAAAGCGAAAAAGATGGCGCTGTATATAAGCTGACCAACAAAATTGAGTTTTTGGGCTACGACGATAAAGCCAATCCGCTTAGGCCCCTTTACGAAAAAAGCTTAATAGATATACAGGAAGCGTTTGCCTATTTTATAGCATACCCTAATAATTTTACCTCGGTAAAAAGCACCAGCTACGACACCAACGGCCTGGTAACAAACGTTTACTCAGCATCGGCTTCGTATACCTATAATGCCGATGGGCTACCGGTTACCGCAACCTTTACCGAAGGCAGCACCACCAGAACCTATACATTAACCTATACCGAGTTTTAATAAGCTTATACATCATCGTTGCTGTTAAGCAACGTATAATGAAGATGGTCTTGCCAGATACCGTTTATTTTAAGGTACTTCTGCGCAAGGCCTTCTTGTTTAAAGCCCAGTGTGGTTACCAATTGTATACTGCGCGTGTTGGCCGGCATTATGTTGGCCTCTATCCGGTGTAGTTTCATTTGGTTAAACGCATAATCAATTACTGCCTGCAACGCTTCGCGCATATAACCTTTGCCCTGTTCGTGTTCATCTAACTTATACCCCAGGTGGCACGATTGAAAAATACCCCGTACAATATTCGATAAGTGTACATCGCCAATTACCCTATGGGTATCATGCTTTGCCAAAACCAGCAGCCACAGACCTGTGCCATTTTGTGTAGCACCGCCGTAGGCGGCAATTTTTTGCTCGTGGTACTTCAGGGTATCCCACTCGGGCTGGGGCGCAGGCCCCCACGGTGCAAAGTGCTGCCGGTTACGCATAAAGTAATCGAACACCAGCGGAGCAAACTCCATGTCGGGCGTTTTTAGTATCAGGCGTTCGGTTTCTAATTGAATCATTATTTGCTGTTTACCTGACAACCATAAATTTTTTAACTGCTCTGGTTTGGCCATCAGTTATCTCAAGCAAGTAAGCGCCTTGTTCAAGCAGGGTAATGTCCAACGGTTCATTTGGTTGTATCTGCTTCTTATAGCTTAATAGTTTTGTACCCAGCATATCATAAACGTTTATTTCTACCGGCGTGTTATTTGCTTCTGTTGTGCTTATATACAACAGATTGCTGGCCGGGTTGGGATAAATAGCAAAGTCCTGCTTTTCTTGTTTATCGCCAATACTTAAATAATAAATAGAAGTAGTATCCTGCCAGGTAGTATACGTTGAGTCAGATTGATAATAGATTAAGCGAACACCCCAACCTTCACCACAAAATTGTGAAGGAGGCCAGTCCACGCGCCCTTCAAATTCATTCATAAATATTCCCATTCCTTTTGTATGTATAACTGTATGCATATGTTCAAAAAACATTCCCAGCCTCGTATGGCTTATAAATCCTTCTATTGCATGTAATGTATCATCATTGTACCAAGTGGCTCCAGTATCAACATGAGCATCTAAAAAATCATTTTGTATATAATGAGGGTTTAATATGCCTTTGTATGTGCTTATTGGCGAATCAAGATTGTTTATTAATACCGTATCGGGTTGCCATGAATCAAACCGGCACACGTACATAAGGGTGTCGCCAGCAGCGTTCTTGGCTACTATTTTAATCGAAGTCTTATTCTCAATCCAATAAACTTTTTGTGAATTATGGCATAGGTATGCAAACCTGTATTCAGCATATCGCAAACTATCCCCCACCTGTAAATTAAACACCTCGCCTATAGTTAGCTGGGCTTGTAAAACATCGCATGATAGCATTATAGCAAATACCGCAGATAATAGTTTATAGTGTTTCATGGTATACCAAATATACCTGTTTTGCCACATATAACACCTCATATTGAGGTTTATGCTCCTCAACCTACTATATAAACTATACGGTTTCGCACATCGGCACAGCATTTGCCTGTACTATTGCAGGTAGCTGTAATTGCATAAAACTCAACCGGGCTGCCTTTGGGCAGCCCGGTTTCGCTATATATACTCTATATAAATTTTGTGGAATACCTGTTTTACAGAAGGTTCTTCTGTAGCAGGTATTCTGCTATTTGTACCGCATTGGTAGCAGCGCCCTTGCGCAGGTTATCGCTTACTATCCAGCAGTTAAGGGTGTTGGGCTGTGTTTCGTCGCGGCGTATGCGGCCCACAAAGGTGTCGTCCTTATCGTGTGCATGTATAGGCATCGGGTATTTCAGGTTCTTCACATCATCTACCACAACCACACCCGGGCTGTTGCTTAGTATTTCGCGCACTTCGTTTACATCAAAATCGTTTTCAAACTCTATGTTCACGCTCTCGCTGTGGCCGCCTATGGTAGGTATGCGTACCGTGGTAGCAGTTACGCGTATGCTGTCGTCGCCCATTATTTTTTTCGTCTCGTTCACCATTTTCATTTCTTCTTTGGTGTAGCCGTTATCTAAAAACACATCTATGTGCGGCAGGGCGTTCATATCTATCTGGTAAGCGTAAGCCATTTCGCCTTTAATACCGGCGCGCTCGTTCATCATCTGGTCTACCGCTTTTTTACCGGTACCGGTTACGCTTTGGTAAGTGCTTACCACCACGCGCTTAATTTTGTATTTATCGTGCAGCGGTTTTAGTACCACCACCATTTGTATGGTGCTGCAGTTGGGGTTGGCTATAATTTTATCGTTGGCAGTAAGTACGTTGGCGTTTACCTCGGGTACTACCAGTGGTATATTGGGCTCCATACGCCACGCCGACGAGTTATCTATAACCGTACAACCGGCTTCGGCAAATTTTGGGGCCAGCTCTTTACTGGTGCTGCCACCCGCCGAAAAAATAGCTACCTGTGGTTTTTGCGCCACGGCATCCTGCCAGCTTACTATAGCGTATTCCTTATCCTTAAACTTCACCTTCTTGCCTATGCTCTTTTCGCTGGCTACGGGTATTAATTCGGTTACCGGAAAATTACGTTCGGCAAGCACCTGCAACATTTTGGTACCTACCAGGCCTGTGGCCCCTACTACGGCTACTTTCATAATTTGTTTAAGTTTTAGAGAGTGCGAATAAAACCCATATTAACTTTACCATAAAAAGTTTTTGCAAAAAATAGTGGTTATGGAATCGGGAATTTTCATATCTCACTGCGTTGGAGTAAAACGTTTATAGCAGCAATCGCCAATAGCCGTGCGAACCCCTCGGGGTCGTACCTGTATACTCTTTATCTACTATAAATATTCGAACCCTTCGGGTTCAATTTCGGCCACCACTACATACCAAACGCCTTCCACACCACTTCATCGGGCACCGGCGCGGTTATGCTTACCGGTTCTTTTTTTACCGGGTGTATAAACTCGGTTTTGCGCGCGTGCAGGTGTATGCGCCCGTCGGGGTTGGTACGTTTACTGCCGTACTTTACATCGCCCTTTATGGGGCAGCCTAATTTAGATAGCTGCAAACGTATCTGGTGGTGGCGGCCGGTGTGCGGGTTAACCTCCAGCAGGTGGTATCTATCTATGCTCTTCAGCCATTTATAATCAAGCTCGCAGCGGCTGCTGCCTTTTACTTCGGTATCGTATGCGTGCGATATGTTTTTCTGCTCATTCTTTTTTAGCCAGTGTACCAGGTGGCCGCTAAGTTGTTCGGGTATAGTGGCTACTACCGCCCAGTATGTTTTTTTAACCTCTTTGGTTTTAAACATCTCGTTCATGCGTACCAGTGCCTTGCTGGTGCGGGCAAATACCACCACGCCGCTCACCGGCCGGTCTATACGGTGGCACACACCCAAAAACACCTCGCCTGGTTTGTTGTACTTATGGGCTATGTATTCTTTCAGCAATTGCTCCAGCGCTTTATCGCCATTTTTATCGGGCTGCACCAATACCCCCGATGGCTTGTTTACTGCTATCAGGTGATTGTCTTCGTATAATATTTCCAGGTCGGTGTATTCCATTTTTATTGCCTCACCCCTCTGCCTTCGGCATCTCCCCTCTCCTAAAAGTGAGGGGAGAGCTTATGTTTCGCAGAGCGGCTAATAATTTATTTTAAAAAATATCTGCTGCTAAACTATATTAAGTATTCGATATTGACAGCCGCATTGGGCTATACCTAATACATCTGTACCGAGCTCACCGTACAACGCTGTTAAGCTAAGGGTAGCTGGCTTTAGTTCTCCTCCTTGCGCCGCAGCACGGCGCGTTTTTTAAGGAGGATGCCTGTCCCGATCTTTGCATCGGGATGGCTCGCGAAGCGAGACGAGGTGGTAATTACATTAAGACAACCGAAGTTTTAAAAACTTCGGTTGTCTTATACTATGTGTATTATAAAACTAGTGGCATCGGGCTATACCCGATGCTACAAATATATCGCCCCTTCGGGGCTTAAAATCAGGCATACAACTTTACCATCTGTTTAGCCGTTTCTTTTATTTCATCGGCCAGCTTTTTAGGTTCTATTACCTGTACGTTACTGCCATAACTCAGCAACTGCATTTTAAGCTCGTGGTTTAGCACTACCTCCAGCTGTATGCGCAGTTCGGTTTTAGTCTCTTTAATAACCTGCTGCGAGTGGTGTATGGGCACTGTTTTAATATACTTACCCTGCACCGGCGCAAACGATAGCACTACTTTCTCTGTTTGCCCTTCGCCCAGGCTTACACCAACCACGTTTTTAAAAAAGTTCTTCTTATCTATTTCGCTGCCGCTGAAAGTTTCATCGGTTAGCTGTATATCCAGTATACGGTCCAGCGCAAAGGTCAGTATCTTCTGCTCCTTTTTATTGGTGCGCTTACCTATTACATACCAAAAGTTTTTGGCCTCTTTTATCAGATAAGGCTCCAGCAGGTTTTCGCTTATATCATCGCTGCCGTGTTTTTGGTACGTAAACTTTATTACGCGCCGCTCCGATATAGCTTTCAGTATCGGCTCTATAAACTCTACACCTTTTATTACAAAGGTTTTTTCAAACTGTATATGGTCGGCTTCGCCGCGCGCTTCTTTATTAATTTTTACAGTGCTGGCTATACGTTGTATGGCTTCTTCAAACTCTTTAATAGCAGGCAGGTGTTTAAACTGGTCCAGTATGCTAATGGCAAACTCCAGCCCGTGCAGCTCATCCGGCGATACCGGTAAGTTGCTGATAGAAAACTCAGGGTCGGTATAACGGTAGGTACGTTCGCGTTTATCGTATATAATAGGTGCACTAAAGTTAAGCGCCTGGCTGTAGCGCATCTCCTGCAAATCTAACTGCACCGTGCGTTTCGAAATTTTTTTATCCAGGTTTTCGCCAAGGTAATCTATCAACTGCTCCAGCGTGGGGTAAGGCTTTTTGCGCAGCCGTATATCAATAAGGCGGTAGCGGCTATAGGCATCGCGGTTTAATGGCATAGTATGTTTTTACGGGTTGGCAGCGCGTGTTTTTACCGCGCTTGTGGTGCAAGTTGCAATTATTTTTTTGCTGCGCAAATAGGGTGCGCAGTGGTACTGCATTTTTGTTTTATCAATAACAACAAACAAGGCTATGACCACTACTAACACAATAGGCACGCTGGCAAAAACCGAGGTTTACGTAAACGAAATTTCGTTTTTAAGCCGCGAAGAAATTTACCTGTTTGGTTTCGTATTACAACAGGGTAAATTTTACGAAACACAATACGTAATTGGCCGCCACGACCTGCAACTGCTGCTTAGCGCCAGCCCTAACGGTGTAGAAATACTGTGGCGTATTGAGGAGCTGTTTGTACAGCCTCACCAGGTACCGGCCAGCTTAAACCTTATCGATTTGTTTGGTACTACGCAGGTTTTCGAGGCACAACACATTGAAATGGACCTGCCTTACTACGAAACCGAAGAGGGCGACCTTAAACCTATAGAAAACCACGGGCTGCTTTTTGTAGATAAAGTTACTCCACTAAGAAAACAGAAGGCTGTTTAGAAAAAATTTTTTGACCGGGGCAGTAAGGCCCGTAAAATATAAAACCATGAATCTTTTAAAATATAACCGCATTAACGGACCTAAGAAAACAGTAAACGACTACTTGGCCACACTAAACAACGACGAGCTGCGCGGCTTGCTTAACTCGGGTATGTTTTACGACCTTAAACTGCCCGACCTGATGAAGAAGCTGCAAAACGAATTGCAGAAACGCAATTTAGACCCTCAACCAACCCTGTTTTAAAACCCTAGAGCTGTACCGTGGGGAAGAGTACCGTGCGGCGGCGAATCTGCACGGGCCCTTTGGTACAGGCCAGGTACTAACTTTTTTTCTTTTTTGTTGCCTTTAAGCCCTGCGAGTGGATGCGCAGGGCTTTTTATTTTTTACGCTTTGCCTACAGTTTCAGCTTGCGCATTTTAGGTGCAAATACATACGTGCTGGCTACTACTACCAATGTCATACATCCGCCAAACACTACCGATGGCACCGTGCCCAATAGTTTGGCTGCAAGGCCGCTCTCAAAGGCGCCAATCTCATTGCTCGATGAAATAAAAATCTGGTTAACGGCGCTTACTCTTCCGCGCATGTTATCCGGGGTCATGGTTTGTAATATGGTTTGGCGTATCACCACACTTATGTTATCGAACGCACCGGTAAGAAACAACATGCCAAACGACAGAAAGAAGTTTTCGGAAAACGCAAACGCAATAGTGGCCAAACCAAAACCGGTAACGGCTATCAACAGGTTGCGGCCCGCATTGTGTGTTGGCGGATTAAACGCCAGATAAAAGCCCATAATAACACTGCCTAAAAACGGCGCTGCGCGCAATACGCCCAAACCCTGCGGACCAACGTGTAGTATATCGCTGGCAAACACCGGCAGTAAGGCTACCGCACCGCCAAACAATACGGCAAACAAATCAAGCGATATGGCCGAAAGCATCTCTTGCTTATTAAACACAAAACGCAAACCGGCTGTAAGCGATTCGTACAGCGATTCTGTTTTTTCTTTCGGCGGAGTTTGCTGCACAGGCACCCGCAGAAAAATAAAAAACGAAAGTATCATCAGCATAACCGATGTAGAAAAAGCAATTTGCACGTTGGTAAACCCATATAGTAAACCACCCAGCGCCGGGCCTAACACGGCGGCCGTTTGCCAGGCATTGCTACCCCAGGTAGCAGCGTTGGCATACAGGTGCCGCGGTATCAACTGCGGAAAAATACTCTGGTAAGCCGGCGCCATAAAGCCACGGAAAATTCCGCTCAACCCAATCATAAGATAGATAGGCATGGGGCCGTAGGTTTGCAACAGCGTTGTGGTGCCGCTCATTTCAAAACCTATAACTGCAAAGCAGAACGTAATACCCACTATAGTTATGCGCGCAATTTTATACCGGTTGTAGGTATCGGCCGCATGGCCACTGTACAGCGATGTAACTATAAAGGGCAACGCCTCGGCCAGGCCCAGTAAACCCAGCGCCAGTTTATCATGCGTTATCTCGTATACCTTCCAGCCAATAATTACCTCGGCCATTTGTATGGCAAACGTTAGCATAAACCGCGATAGCTGAAAATTGCGGAACGCTGCAATGCGCAACGCTGCGTATGGATCTACAGCCCCCTTACCCCCAAAGGGGGTATTAGTGCTCTCTTCATTATTACTATTACTCATAATATATATGTCTTCTTCGTTTTTAAAGTCCCCTTCGGGGATTTAGGGGCTGGTTTTTGTTCTTTGTCGTACCGCTTCAAATAAAAGTATGGCCGCACTTACACTTACATTCAGCGAGTCTATTTTACCCAGCATGGGTATTATTATTTTTTCGTCGGCATCATCCAGCCATTGTTTACTTAAACCGGTAGCCTCGGTGCCCACAATAACAGCGCTGGCTGTTTTAAAATTTTTTTCAAAGTACAGCTCTGTTGCGCCCAGCTCTGCAGCATAACTTTTAATACCGCGGGCTTTTAAAAACGCAATAGCTTCAGCTGTTTCACACACAGCAATCTGGTTGGTAAACACCGTACCCACCGATGAGCGGATAGCGTTAGGGTTGTATACATCCGTTTTAGGGTCACACACTATTACCGCATCTACTCCGGCAGCATCGCAGGTGCGCAGCATAGCGCCCAGGTTACCGGGTTTTTCTACTGCCTCTATTATTAATAGAAGCGGGTCGGCTTTAAGTTGCAGGCTATCCAACGTATGCGGGCGCGGGCGGGCCGTGGCTATTACCCCTTCGGTTGTCTCGCGGTACGCCAGCGAGTCGTACACGGCTTTGGTAATGCTATACTGCTCTTTTACATTATTCAGTTCGGCCAGCGGGTAACCGGGTTGGTCGTTCAGTATATCTTCGCAAACAAAAATGGTTTCTATAGTATAACCTGCACGTTTGGCCAGCACAGCTTCGCGCAATCCTTCTATTAATATAAGGCCCTGCTCTCTCCGTTCACTGGCTTTTTCAAGCCGCTTCAGGTTTTTAATTTTCGGATTCTGAAGGCTGGTTATTTTATCCATCGCGGGGCGAATCTACCAGTTATTATTATTTTGCAACACACAAAAAAATGGAAAAGGCAGGTACTAAAATTACTTTTTACCATTACAACGCTACCGACTATGTAACCAGCGAAGGCGTTACACTGGAGCATTGTGCCACCAAAGACCACACCTACCATGTAAGCTGGATAAACATTGTAGGTATGGACCCGCTTGTAATGCAGCAGGCCGGCGAAATTTTTAAAATACACCCGCTTGCTTTAGAAGATATAGTAAACACACACCAGCGCGCCAAGGTAGAGGACTACGGCGATTTTTTGTATGTGGTGCTGCGCATGTTTACGCTTACCGATAATAAAATAGTAGACCAGCAGGTAAGCTTTATACTACGCGATAATGTGCTGCTTACTTTCCGCGAAGAAGACTACGGTATTTTCCGCAAGGTGGGCGAACGTATACAAAACAACAAAGGCAATATACGCCGTAAAGGCGAAGACCACCTGCTGTATACCTTGCTGGATGTAATTATAGACCACTACTACCTGATACTGGAGTATTTGAACGAGGAGATTGAAAAACTGGACCACGAAATTTTACAGCACCCCAACGATAACCAGTTTGTAAAACTGCAGCAGCTAAAAAACCAGGTGCTGTACCTGCGCAAAAATATACTACCCGTGCGCGAGCTGATAAATAACCTGATACGCAACGAGGTGGAATATTTTGAAGAAGAAAACAAATACTACCTGCGCGATTTGCAGGACCACATGACCCGTAACGTAGATGAAATCGATTTTCACCGCGAGCAGATAAACTCGTTGATGGACCTGTACTACAGCCTGCAAACACACAAAATGAACAACGTAATGAAAACGTTGACCACCGTTTCGTTTGTGTTGCTGCCGCTAACGTTTATTGCTACCATTTACGGTATGAATTTTAAATACATGCCCCGTGTAGATGACCCCTGGGGTTTTTGGGAAGTGCTGGGCGGTATGGGTGTGTTCTCTTTAGTACTATTGTTTATTGCTATTACCCGCAACTGGATCAGTACAAAATCTTTCAGCCGTAAAGACAATTAGTTTTTTGGGCCCAGTATGCTTTCGGCATACTGCCTGTGGTTTTCAAATTTTGAATCTGCTGCTACTTTTTCTACAAAGGCATTTACTTCAGCATCGTTTTTATCTATTGTAATATAAATACCAGCTGCAGTTAGTTTATTAGCTTCTATTCCCTCATCGGCTGTATACTCGTTCCCATCTTTATCATACGCTTTCATTTCGCCGCCATCCTTGCTACTCATTATATACGACATTTCAAAAAGGGAATAATCATCCTCACCACTTTCAAGTATTATGCTCTTTAGCAAGGTGCTATATTCTCTTACTATTTCCGGATAATTCCACACGCAGTGTTTTAAAATATTTAAAAACTCGCTGTAGTTATCTTTATAGTGTTGCAGGTTACTTTTAAATATTTCAGCTACCCGGGGCTCGTTTTCAAACCAACTCAAATACTGTATGCAAGGCATAAATGTTTCGTACCTAAAGCTTCCCAGGTTTTCGAATATAAGTTCTAACGTTCTTTGCTTTCGTATTCCCTTAGCTAAGGCCATTCTGCATAAAATTTCTATCGCATCGCGTTGTGTCCAGTCATATTCTCCAAAGGCAGTCCTGTCAAGATATGGGCAAATATCCTCCCCTCTTGCAATGCATAATTTTAGCACAACATTCATGCTGCAGATATCTTCTTTCTGCTGAAACAAACCGGTGCTTTTAAGAAAAAAAATATCTACTGCTCTTTCCATTTGTTTTAACGATAAAACTGGTGCAAGCATTTCTATTTCGTTATCCACGTCTTTTTCCTGCAGCATATCATTAACAAACCTCTCAATGTGTTCATCAACCAATAACCTTTTTTCTTTTTGCTTAACCTGTTCAGCATGTTCTTTTTCATTTACAGGTTTGGTTGCCTGCACATTAACCTGCGACTCTTTTTTAGAAGATGGCATTAGTAATGATTTAAAAAAATTGATAATCGACATTATATCCGTTTTTGTTCTGTAAAACTTATGATAAGTGCAAAGTCACTACAACTCAACTAAATACTTTTCTTTGCCATGTGAAAATAGGTCTCTTTTTTGGCTCGTTTAACCCCGTGCACAACGGGCACTTAATTATAGCCAACTACATGTGCCAGGTTACCGACCTGCAAAAAGTGTGGCTGGTGGTTTCGCCGCAAAGCCCGTTTAAGCAAAAGGAGAGCATGCTGGGCGAGTACGACCGTATTAACCTGATAAACCTGGCCATTGAAAAAAATACCCGGCTGCTGGCTTCGGATATTGAGTTTAAGCTACCCAAACCCAACTATACTATAGATACGCTTACTTACCTGAGCGAAAAATACCCGCAACACCAGTTTTGCCTTATAATGGGCAGCGATAACCTGGAAACCCTGCATAAATGGAAGAATTATCAACTGTTGTTGACTAACTACCCTATTTATGTGTATAACCGCAGGGGTACTGCGGTAAACCCCTACCCCGAAAACAAAAACATTACCTTCCTCGAATTCCCTTTCCTCGATATCTCCTCAACTTTTATCCGCGAAAGCATTAAAAAGGGCATTTCTATGGAGTTTTTCCTGCCCGAAGTGGTTTGGAAATACATCGATGAAATGAATCTTTATAAGTAATTGATAATCAAATTATTAAAATAATACCCATTACTAACAAATACCCTGTTGGTAACGGTGGATAACTGTGGGCAATTGCCCGAAAAATTTTTTTGGATTTGTGGTGGTTATATACGTCCCCGTTTAGGGGTTTTAGGGTGTGGTTAAAAGTGCACATAATCAACATGCTCATCAACACTATGTTGGCATAAAGTTGTTCCGTTAACAATGCTAACACGCTAATCCACAGCCTGTTAATAAACCCTTACTTTGCAGTACTGGCGCGGGTTTTGTTTCTACATAGCATGTTAACCTGTGCTGTTTTTATACGTAAAACCTAAAAAGCAAATTTTTTGGCATCAGGTTTATCTAACAATTCACACAGCTAATAATAACCGGTTTATTTTTTAAAAATCTATTTATGATTAATACAGTATGTGGGTTGTGTAAAATACAAGTTTTTTCAGAACCCGCAGATAGGGTGAAAACGTATAAATTATAGGAGTTTTGTAGCCCCACATATAAAACCTGACTAAAAGTCAATTACTTAAGCATGGGTGGTGTAAAATTTACTCTTATTGTGTCGGCGTTCGTCGTGGCATCTTCATTTATGCCCGGCAGTTTCTCTTTTGAAGAGAACCAGAAAACTTTTGAGCGTGTAAGCGATGCTTATTCGCGTAAAGAGGAGTATGTAATGATGAAATGCCGTTCTAAAGACATTCCTGAGGAAACCTTTGGCAAAGTGTTTATCCGCGCTTTTAAGCAGGAAGAAATAATGGAATTGTGGGTACAGCGGCCAGATGGGCAATACATTAAGTTTAACGAGTTTAAGGTTTATGCCATGTCGGGCACCCTGGGGCCTAAACGCCAGCAGGGCGATTGCCAGGTACCAGAGGGTTACTACTACATCAGCGATTTTAACCCGGTTAGTAATTATCACCTTTCGCTGGGTATCAATTATCCTAACGAGTCTGATCTTAAACTAAGCGACTATCCACGTAAGGGCGGCGACATATACATTCATGGCGGACAGGCCAGTGCCGGCTGTTTGGCTATGAGTAATTATTACATAGAGGATATCTACATCTGCGCAGTTAAAGCGCGTAGTAACGGCCAAACCAAAATACCTGTGCTTATCTATCCGTTTAAAATGAACGATGCCAATATGCAGCGTTATGGTAAATATGCCCAGTACGCCAAAAACCTAAAACTGTGGAACAACCTGGCCGAAGGTTATAACATGTTTGAGAAAACCAGCCGCTTACCCGATTTCTACGTGGATAATGATGGCTACTATAAGTTTATAGACCCTGCTACCGAATCTGCTTCGTCAAGGTAGTTTTCCCTTTTCTGTACTTAAAGCTTTACACTACATTGCCTACTGACATATTGCTGTAACTAAAATTACCAACCCGATAGGCTGGTATAGTTTAGTTTAGCTGTATGAAAATTATTAAACGCGTACTGATAGGCATAATGATACTTAGCGCCTTTTTGTATGCCTACTATCAGTTTTGGTTTTTACGCCAACCTGCCCGCAACATACCTCATAACAATACTTTGTTTGTAGCACCTGCCAATGGTAAGGTAGTATCGGTTAAACGCTGGAACGCCGAAAACCTGATGGTTAAGAAAGGAATGATGGGCGTTATTAACGTGTGGACAAAAGATGTGGATACTGCAGGAACTATCATATCTATACAAATGGATGTTACTAATGTACACTACCAGCGTGCCCCAACTGGTGGTAAAGTAATAAGCAAGCACTACCAGAAAGGTAATTTTAATAATGCCGTAGTAATGAGTAACGAATACGGCCTGCGTTTTGAAAACGAACACAACGAGTTTTTACTTGAAACTACTACCGGTAAAAAATATAAGGTTGTACAAATAGCAGGTTTTGTAGCCCGCCGTATTGTAGATTATACCAACAATAATCAACCCGTTAACCAGGGCGATGTAATTGGCCTTATAAAATTAGGCAGCCAGGTATCTGTACTGTTACCACACGATATTGATGTAGATGTAAAGGTAGGTGATATTACTACCGATGGCGAAACCATACTGGGCCACGAAAAATAAGCGCACGCTTAATACTGTACCATCATTTTATTAAGGCAGTAAATCTTTTTTTTCTACTACTGTTTTCCAGTAATAGAGAGTTTTTTTCTGCGCTGCTGTTTTATAGCTATTAATAAACTATACACAAATAGCACCCTTTTATTTCAAAAAACATACTGCGTATAAGCAGCATATAATAAGTACATTTTAAAGTGTTTTTTATTGTTAGAACATTAATATGGTTTACCATCAAATATGTTCCACATAGAACATTTTTTTATTCGATGTTTTTATATCTGTCGGCGCTGAAAATCTATCTTTTCAGATACACCTTACCATTAAAAACAATAGAAACAGAGTTTATTACGTAGTTATTGAAGATATCTTCTTAGGCGGTTTTTCTGCCCCACCAGTAAGCCAGTGCGCCACCGGTTACCAGGTGCCATACACCCCAGCTGGCAGCTACTATAGCCATACCACCCATACCATTAAAAAAGGTAAATATGAGTATTAACCCAAGGCCCGAGTTTTGTACCCCGGTTTCGAAGGTGA
>JBJOOW010000238.1:0-2945 GCA_046051095.1 Bacteroidota bacterium
AAAATTTTGTGGCTGGCTAAACTTGTTGCCGTTTTTATCGGTAACAAACAAGTCGAAAAATTTCTCGCCGGTCCACTCATCTCTTTTTTCGCCCAGCGCCTCACCGCGCGATGAACTGATAACGTATTGTTGCTTATAAGGCACTACACCAAAATCGTTAGCCGTGGTGTTTAGTGGTTGTATGTTGGTAGCCTGATAACGGGTAAATGCCTTTTTCCACTCAATAGCGCTTTTGCACTGGTTCATTTGCTTGCGGCCTTCAAAGCCGGTACCGGTAACACGCTGGTATTGCTCAAACGCTTTGTAGGCTTCTTCGTATTTCTCCTGGTGCTTAAGCGCCATACCCAATTGCCACAGGGCCTTTTCGGTGGCGTTTAACTCCAGCGATTGCTTAAACCATTTTTCGGCATTGGCATAGTCGTTAAACTGCGCGTACGAATCGCCAAGCTGGTTGGCTATATCCTTCTTTTTAAGCGGGTCTTTTTCTGCGTTAAATTCCTTTTGCAAAAACTCAATGCTTTGGCTAAAGCGGTAAAGCTCGCGCGCCGTTTTTCCATCCTTTACCTGAAAGGGGATTGGTTTACAAGAGGCTATAAAAACAATAGCTGCAAAAAGAAAGTAATGCCCGCGCCTTGCCAATTAATTCTGTTTTGTACGAAAGTATAAAAAGTTAACAGTTAATACTTATCTGCTATGCTTTAATAGCCAACCGGTTAGCAATAAGTAATAACCTTTAACAAAAAGTTGTGGATAGGCCCTGCGTAGCGGTTCTCCCTTTAGGAAGTTAGAGGGTTGGCGTAGCAAAGCATTTACCCCCCGGCCCCCTAAAGGGGGAGGAACAGCCGGCTACAGTTGCGTGGCGGTTCTCCCTTGCTTCATCCCGATTTTTCATCGAGAAGGGAGTTAAAGAGTTACGTAGCCGGTTTTCAAGAATGCTTAAAACGGCGGCGCATCAAAATCGTCCGGACGGTGCTTTTTCTCAAACGGCGAATCGTCATCGTCGGCTATGTCGTTCATTTTAGATGGCTTGCTTACATACTGCTGGTTGCCGCGGTTGTTATTATCGTTACCACGCATGCTGGCGTACTGGTCGCTAACGCCCAGCTCATCCAGGTTTTCAAACTTGGCAAGCTTATTAATAAAGCGGGTACGTACGCTGCCAACGGGGCCGTTACGGTGCTTGGCTATAATTACCTCGGCTATATCTTTGGTAGGGTTACCCTCACTGTCCTGCTCCAGGCCGTAGTACTCACCACGGTACAGGAACAATACCATATCGGCATCCTGCTCTATCGCACCCGATTCACGTAAGTCAGAAAGGATTGGTTTCTTATCGCCACCGCGGGTTTCTACCGCACGGCTAAGCTGCGAAAGTGCTATTACCGGTACCATCAGCTCTTTAGCCAAACCTTTAAGCGAGCGCGATATCTGGCTTATTTCCTGCTCGCGGTTGCCACCTGCCTTGCCGTCGGTGTTGCCACTCATCAGCTGCAGGTAGTCAATAATTATCATCTGTATATCGTGCTGTTGTTTTAAACGGCGGCATTTGCTGCGCAGCTCAAACACGTTAATAGCAGGTGTATCGTCAATAAATATTTTCGAGTTCTTAAGGTTGTCAATCTTCGAGGTAAGAATATCGTACTCGTAGGGCTCCAGGCTACCGCGGCGTATTTTATCGGCCGCAATCTGTGTTTCCATAGATATTAAACGCTGCACCAGCTGCACGTTCGACATCTCCAACGAGAATACCGCTACAGGTTTCTGGTGGTCAACTGCCGCATTGCGGGCCAGTGCCAGCGTAAACGCCGTTTTACCCATGGCCGGGCGGGCTGCCAGTATTATCAAATCCGACTTCTGCCAACCACCGGTCATTTTATCTAAATCGAAAAAACCCGAAGGCACACCGTTCAGGTGGTCGTCTTCGGTATTGTTCATACGAACTTCTAACTCTTTTAATTCGCCAAGTATAATACTGGCAATATCTTCCGAGTTTCGTTTCAGGCTGTTTTCTGCAATGCCAAACAGGTTTTTCTCGGCTTTATCCAGTAGTTCAAATACATCGGTTGTATCTTCGTAAGCCTCGCTTATAATTTCGGTGCTGGTGGTAATAAGCAGGCGTTGTATAAACTTTTCGGCTATCAGGCGCGCATGGTACTCTACGTTAGCCGCCGAGCCTACCTTGTTGGTAAGCTGGGCAATATAAAACGGGCCGCCCGCGGCCTCCAGGTCGTTGTTCTTTTTAAGCTGTTCGGTAACCGTCAGCAGGTCGATAGGGGCCTGGGTTTGGTACAGCATACGTATAGCACGCCATATACGCTGGTGGGCATCAACATAAAACGACTCATCTTTCAGTATGTCGCTAATATCGTTAATGGCGTTCTGCTCAATCATTACCGCACCCAGCACGGCCTCTTCCAGCTCGCGTACCTGTGGCGGCAGTTTACCATAATCAACGCTGTTGTTATCGTTGTTCTGCTTACGGTTTATCGTTCTTTTCGCTATATCTAGTGGGTCTGCCATGTTTCTTACTCCTCTATATTCTGAACGGATTAACCATCCGTATGTTATTAAAAAAGGGAGGCAAATATGCCCTTTACAAAAGCATTTTTGTGAGTGTGGGGTAGTATTAATTTCTTAACGTTCCACACACGTTCCCCAGCCACTTATCCACAATTTTGGGCATTAAACGGCTGCTATAAAGATATAGCAAATACCGCGCAACTTACTTGCGCAAATGCAGTAATTAACATTGCTGGGTAGCAGTACGGGCTGTTAAAGTCCCCTTTGGGGATTTAGGGGCAGCTTATTTAAAAGCATCAAGCCCGGTAACATCCATGCCTGTAATAAGCAGGTGTATATCGTGTGTGCCTTCATACGTGATAACGCTTTCCAGGTTCATCATGTGGCGCATCACGGGGTATTCGCCTGTAATGCCCATTCCACCC
>JBJOOW010000239.1:0-4558 GCA_046051095.1 Bacteroidota bacterium
AACATGAACCTTCTTAAAGGCCTTTTTTTACGCAACCGGTTGTTTGCTGCGCTTGGCGCCGTAATAGTGCTGTTTATACTAAGCGGCACGTTTACCGTTTTGTTTTTTGCAGCACAGGTTGCACTGGCAATGGTGTTGCTGGCTGTATTGGTAGAGGCACTAATGTTGTTTGGCACCATACGAGGCATTAATAGCAACAGGGCCACACCAGGCCGCCTCTCTAATGGCGACGATAACGAGATAAAGGTGTATATAGAAAACCGCTATCAATATAGCGTAAAGTTAGAAGTGGTAGATGAAATACCCCACCAGTTTCAGCGGCGAGACCTTAGCTTCAAACTACCTTTGGCACCGGGCACCGATACCGTGCTTACCTACCAGCTTAAACCGGTAGAGCGTGGCGAGTACAGCTTTGGATCTCTCAATATTTTTGCCACTACTATTATTGGCCTTATCAGCCGCCGTTATCAGTTCGATAACGAAAAGATGGTGGCCGTTTACCCTTCGTACCTGCAAATGCGCAAGTACGAGCTATTGGCCTTCTCTAACCGCCTGAGCGATTACGGACTAAAGAAAATACGCCGCCTGGGCCATAGTATGGAGTTTGAAAAAATACGCGAGTATGTAAAAGGCGACGATTACCGCACTGTAAACTGGAAAGCCTCTGCCCGTAAAAACCAGTTAATGGTTAACCAGTATCAGGATGAGAAGAGCCAGCACATATACGCCGTTATTGATAAAAGCCGGTTAATGAAAATGCCGTTTGATGGCCTTACCCTGCTGGATTATGCCATAAACGCAGCACTGGTTATAAGCAACATTGCTATTAAAAAGGGCGATAAAGCCGGGCTGATTTCGTTCTCGGAGAAAGTAAATACACTGGTGCCGGCAGAGAGCCGCTTTACGCAAATGAACAAAATACAGGAAGCCCTGTACCGAGAGAAAACACAGTTTTTAGATGCCAACTACGAAATGTTGAGCAACACTATGTTACGCAAACTACAGCAGCGCAGTATGGTATTGCTGTTTACCAATTTCGAATCGCTGGTAAGTATGCGCCGACAGCTAAAGTATATTAAGGCCATAGCCGCCAAACACCTGGTGGTGGTTATATTTTTTGAAAACACCGAGGTAAAACAATTGCTTACCGAACCAGCCGCCGATACCGAGGTTATTTACCAGAAAACCATTGCAGAAAAATTTGCCTACGAAAAACGCCAGATAGTTAAGGAGCTTAAACAAAACGGTATTTACAGCGTGCTTACACCGCCACAGCAACTTACGGTTAACACCATAAACAAGTATCTGGAACTAAAGGGCCGCGATGCGGTATAGTAATGTTATATGCGCACCAGCAAGTCGGCAGCGCGTTTAAGGGTTTCTTCTTCTTTGGCAAAGCAAAAGCGAATAATACTGTTATCGATATTATGCCTGTAAAAAACAGATATAGGTATAGCTGCCACACCCATATCGCGGGTCATGCGTTTTACAAATTCCAGGTCGCGCTCGTCGCTTATTTTACTGTAGCTTACCAACTGAAAATAGGTGCCCTCGCAGTTAAGCAAATTAAACCTGCTTGATTGTATAGCGCGGCGGAAGTAGTCGCGCTTTTGCTGGTAAAAAGCGTTTAACTCCAGGTACAGGTCTTTCTGTTTCATCAGTTCGGCAAAGGCAGCCTGTGCTATGCTGTTTACACTAAACACGTTAAACTGATGCACCTTGCGGAACTCGGCCATCAGGTTTTTAGGGGCTATACAGTAGCCAACTTTCCAGCCGGTGGTATGGTACGTTTTCCCAAAGCTGCCTATTATAAAGCTGCGCTCTGCCAGTTTGGGGTAGCGTAGTACACTCTGGTGCTGTGCGCCATCAAACACTATATGTTCATACACTTCGTCGCTCAGTATAATTATATCGCTGCCACGGGTAATTTTATCCAGCTCGGCAAGGTCTTCGGGCTTAAGCGTAGTGCCCGATGGATTGTGCGGCGTGTTTATCACAATCATTTTGGTGCGCAGGTTAATCAGGCGCTTTACCTTTTCCCAGTTCACTTTATAGTCGGGTGCTTCCAGGTCGTAAAAAATAGCTTTGCCACCGGTAAGCTCTACAGCAGGTGCATAGCTATCGTAAGCGGGAGCAAATAATATCACCTCATCGTCCTCGCGTATTACCGATAGTATGGCTGTAAATATGGCTTGTGTGCCACCGGCGGTAATAGTAACCTCTGTATCCGGGTCGATGGCCGCACCATACAGGTCGGCAGCCTTTTGTGCAATGGCTTCGCGCAGGGGCATATAGCCGGCCATAGGGGCGTATTGGTTAAAGCCACTACGCATAGCCTTCTCCATTTGCTTTACCAGCGCCGGGTGGGGGTTATAATCGGGAAAGCCCTGCGACAGGTTAATGGCGTTATGCTCTTTAGCCAGCGCACTCATCACCGTAAAAATGGTGGTGCCTACGTTGGGTAGCTTAGAGTTTAAGGAGGAGGGAAAATTCATAGAGTTGGTATGAAGTTAGAAATATGAAATCAGAAGTTTGAGTAAACAATAACAATTTTACTTTGCACTTCCGTCTCCGGACTTCTGTCTTCCAGCTTACAAATAACTATCCAGGTCCGCCATTTTCAAATCAACGGTTATCTGTTTTATCTCTTGCTCGTTACTGCGTTCGCATACCAGCAGTACATCGCCGGTATCTATTACACAATAACCTTTAAGGCCTTGTAATACTACCAGCTTATCTTTAGGTACCATTACCATGTTGTTGGCGCTGTCGTATATCTTTACGTTTTTACCAGCTACAGCATTACCCAGGTAATCTTTTTCATATACTTCATATAGCGAATCCCAGGTGCCAATGTCGCTCCAGCCAAATTGTGCGGGCACGGTATAAACGTTATCGGCTTTTTCCATTACGCCATAGTCTATAGATATATTGGCACACTGCGAGTAAGCGCTTTGTATAAACTGCGCCTCGGTGGGTTTATCGTAGTGCTGGTTGCCTTCGCGGAAAGCTTCGGCTATCTCGGGCAGGTGTTTAACTATAGCCCGTAACAGGGTTTTGGCTTTCCAAACAAACATGCCGCTATTCCATAAAAAGTCGCCGCTTTTCAAGAAAGTGCGGGCTATTTCCAGCGTAGGCTTTTCGGTAAAGGTTTTTACTTTATAAAAACCATCCTTAGCAGTATCATCCTGAAACTGTATGTAGCCATAACCGGTAGAAGGGCGGGTAGGCTTTACGCCTATAGTTACCAGGTAGGTATTATCGCGTACAAAATCCACGCATTTGTTTACCACATCTAAAAACTTAGCCTCTTCCAGTATCAGGTGGTCGCTGGCGGCTACAACTACAGTAGCGTCTTTGTCGCGGGCGTATATTTTATCGCATACATAGGTAATACAAGGGGCTGTATTACGGCGCATAGGCTCTTTCAGTATCTGCGAATCGGTTAAGTCGGGCAATTGTTCTTTTACCAGGTCCTCGTAAGCATCAGAAGTAACTACGTAAATGTTCTCTTTCGGTATAATAGAAAGAAAACGTTCGTAAGTCATCTGAATAAGGGTTTTACCCGTATTCAGAATATCGAGGAACTGCTTAGGCTTGGCGGTGCGGCTTTCGGGCCAAAAACGGCTACCAATTCCACCTGCCATAATTGCAACGTATGTGTTGCTCATTCGTGTGTATTTTTAGAAGGCGGCAAAAGTAATTATTTGGGTGGGGTATCAAAATAGGCCTTGTAAAGCTAACCCTTTGATTTGCAACAAAGAGAGTAAATACAGGCAATTGTCGTTTAAGATATTTTATGCCCTTTAGCTCTGTTTTTCAGCATCTTATTGGCTCTTTCACAATAAATACAAACGCTCTTTCGGCTTAAAAAGTTTGTAGTAAATTCGCCGTCCCTTTAAAAAAACAGGTTATAACACAATACCGGCAGGGTTAAAAACCAGCTTCGTTTTTTAAGGGAACATTTTTTATATTGAAGCAGAAACAAATTACAGGGATATTGGGTAGAAGGTTTACGTAAACTAAATTTTGCATTATGGAGATAGCAGACATGACACCGGCGGAAGCGTTACACGAGTTTTTTGGCTTTACCAAGTTTAAAGGAACTCAGGAGCAGGTTATAAAGTCGGTGCTGGCCGGTAAAGATACTTTTGTAATAATGCCTACCGGCGGTGGTAAATCGGTTTGTTACCAGCTACCCGCCCTTATGAGCGAAGGGGTTGCTGTAATTATATCGCCGCTTATAGCCCTGATGAAAAACCAGGTAGACCTGATACGCAATTACAGCGACCGCGATAGCATAGCGCACTTTTTAAACTCCAGCCTTAATAAGACCGAGCGCAATGTGGTTATCCGCGATATAAAAGAGGGTAAAACCAAAATGCTGTATGTAGCGCCCGAAACGCTTACCAAGCAAGATACAGTTGACCTGTTTAAAGAGGTTAAGGTTAGCTTTATAGCTGTTGACGAAGCCCACTGTATAAGCGAGTGGGGCCACGATTTCCGCCCGGAGTACCGCCGCATACGCGAGATAATAACTGCCATAGATCAGAAGTTC
>JBJOOW010000240.1:0-3449 GCA_046051095.1 Bacteroidota bacterium
TATTTTTAAAAAGTAGTCGGATATCTTTTTAATCATGCGAACAAGGTAATTAAAAAATCTGTTAACATATGTAACTGCGTATGTAAGTAATTGTTGTATAACACGACAAACAGATAAACTACAGCAAAATGAAAACAGGCTTATTAATATTATTTTGCAGCACACTGGTATTAACCTCGTGTGCCCAGAAAAACAATGGTACCCAGCCAGTAAAAACAAACAACCATATGAGTAACGAAACCAACGACACCAGCAAGGTGGTAAAAACCGAAGCAGAGTGGAAACAGATTTTAACCCCGGAACAGTTTTACATACTACGCGAGAAAGGTACCGAGCGACCGTTTACCGGTAAACTATTACACAACGAAGAAACGGGAGTATATACCTGTGCGGCGTGTGGTAACGAACTTTTTACCAGCGATATGAAATTCGATTCGCATTGCGGCTGGCCAAGCTTTGACCGCGAAATAGCAGGAGGGAAGATAAATACTCATGTAGATACATCGCACGGTATGGTACGTACCGAAATTACCTGCGCGCGATGTGGGGGGCACCTGGGCCACCTGTTTGATGATGGCCCAACCCAAACCGGTGCACGATACTGCGTAAATTCGGTATCGATAGATTTTAAAAAGAAATAAGCGCTGCCTTTGTTATGGTAAAAGCCGCACCGGTTATCCGGTGCGGCTTTTTTATTGGGTAAGTAATATTGTGTAAAGGGATACTCACTTGTGCGTTAAAAATCCACATGCTTTTTAATAACAGACCATGGTGCTTTTATATAGTTTATTCATTGTTAAATGGTTGTGCGTATGGTTGTTTTTTTAATACAAATGGAACGCAAATTGCTACATATAATATATTACGATAGTGGTGTTTATTGATTTGTTATAAAACAGACTAGTATGCAAAACCTAACCCCCAGCCTGCTACTACTTACATTTACCGGTAACCTGGCTAACCGGTGTGCTATTTGCGGGCAATATTTACGCAGTTGCGATAAGTGTATAGCAGTAATAACTAAAAAAAATAATAAAGCTAACCCGGTAGGGTGCGTGGCCTGCCCCAGTGGCAGCAGCGATGATGACAAAGACTAATTTTTACTACGGTTTCTGATTTCGGCCAGTAGTTTTTGTTGCGGTATACGCACGCGTGCATCCAGTTCGTATTTTAAAACAGCCTGTTGTTTAAGTGTGTTGTTTTCTTTGGCAAAATCTTCAAGCTGCTGCTTAGTGAATGTAGCTGGTGTAATGTTGCTATCGGTTTGGTAGCCGTAGTAAGTAAGCATATTGCCTGCTACCTGTTCAAATATTTCAATTTCGGTAGTTGTTAGCTTTTCGCTGTAATGGCGCATGTTGTCGGCAACTACCGGCCGTACAACATTCTTCCACATATCGCCCGATGCGGCTGTTCTTTTTGCTTCGTCCGATAAATAGAAGTCTAAAATACTATCATTCCAACTTAAGCCTAACATATCCAGTACCGGCTGTAACGCCTGTTTGGGGTTGGTTATAAACTCCTCGTAGCGTATTTGTACCAAGCGGTTGGCTGGTGTGTTTTTAATAAGGCTGGCCGAAAGCTCCTGATCGTGTTTCCATTGTTGGGCAATAAAGTAAATGTGCTTTTCGCCCACTATACTGTTTTTAAACGATGCTGCCACATCGCGCCCATCGCGTATCAGGTGTATGTAATAAGGTTGCCAGCCTTCGCTTTCTATATCAGGTATGTAGTAAATGTTAGCCATGCTTTTGCAACACCAGTAGCTGGCATTTTTCACAGCAGCTTTCATTTGGTACACTACTCTGAAAATATCGGTAAGTGTAGGCTTTTGTATGTGCTGTAATATATCTTCGGGGGTATAGGTAATACCATGCCATGCTACCGGATTGGCATTTACATAAGCAGCAATATCGGCAACTAATTTTTCGAATGCTGAGCTGTTATTCAGGTCTCCATATAACGGAAGAAGCGGATTAAATACCTGCAACAGGTGGGGTGGGTGTGGTGCATCAATTTCGGGTAGCTGGTTCAACATTAGCCGTAGCAAGTTAGAGCCAGATCTTTGTGTGCCTACTATCAATAATGGTTTGCTGGTAAATGTCATTAATGTAATACTAATCAGTTTTTTGTACCGGCGCACAGGCAGGTCAATATCATTTATTTACACGTTGCTAACAATAGTTTTACATAACACCAAACTTAGTTATATTACTTCGCTCAAAATTCAGGATATGATAAAAAACGTACTTACTGTAATCGCAACTGTGTGTTTAGTATTAACCATGCATGCGCAGGCCACTATTACCGTAGGCCCCTACCTGCAAAGCCCTACGCAAACCAGTATTAAAATTATGTGGCGCACCGATAGTGCTGCCTCATCTAAAATAATGTATGGTACCGATGTAAATAACCTGAACCTTACGGTTATAGACACAGCAAAGGTAACACGCCACATGGTTAAGCTAACCGGCCTTTCGGCCTACACGCGTTATTACTATGCTGTTTATAACGATAATGCTTTTGCCGAGGGTGGCGATACGTTGCATACTTTTAAAACATTTCCGGTAACCGGTACCCCAACGCATGTACGTGCCTGGACCATTGGCGACTTTGGCAAGGGTAGCACTAAACAGGCGCAGGTTCGGGATTCGTACCCGTTTGATAATGAAGAAACCGATTTGTGGCTGTGGCTTGGCGATAATGTATACGATGATGGTACCGAGCAGGAATATTTAACCAAGGTATTTGATTCGGTATACGGTTATAAAAATATGATGAAATGGCTGCCCTTTGAACCGGCACCTGGTAACCATGATTATAATAGTGTATCGCCGGTTGCCAGTCCGCGCCCTCCATTGCAACATACAGGCCCTTACTACGATTTTGTAGAAGTATATACCAATGGCGAAGCCGGCGGTGTACCATCGGGCCACGAGTTATTTTACTCGTTCGATTATGGTAACGTGCATTTTGTATCGTTAAACTCAGAACTTGGTTCGGTATTTAACGCCACCGACGACTGGACCGGTGTTAACCCCTTTGCTACTTTTAATGGTTCGCCTATGACCCAGTGGCTGCATCAGGACCTTTCGGCTAATACCCTGCCATGGGTAGTAGTTTACTGCCACCAGCCGCCGTACACCGATGGCTCGCACGATGCAACTGCGTTTTACGAAATATATATGAAAGCCATGCGCGAGAACTTTGCACCAATATGGGAACAGTACGGGGTAGATGTGGTTGTTTGCGGCCATAGCCATGTGTTTGAGCGCAGCTATTTGGTTAAAGGCGCATACGGCGACCCGGCAGATATTACGCCGTTTAACTACGTGCAAAATACCAACGGTATAGATGCGCAGGGGCAGGCTTTTATTAAGTACACACAGGGCTTTACCCCTAATCAGGGTACCGTGTATGTAGTTAATGGTAACTCGGGTAGCTCTGAAACC
>JBJOOW010000241.1:0-3197 GCA_046051095.1 Bacteroidota bacterium
CCACCTGCGGGGCAAAAAGCGCAAAAAACGTTTCGGCATAGTAAAAAGCATATTTGGCGAAAACGACAATGCCCCCCGTGTAGAGATACCCGACTTTATACACCCCGGCGTACAACTGGAAAATAAAGAGCGGGCTGTTTATTTATTTAAGGCCATTAATCAATTGCCTGAAAATCAGAAAATTGCATTTACGCTTAATAAAATAGAGTGCCTTAGCTACCAGGAAATAAGCGATGTAACGCAAATGTCGGTATCGGCTGTAGAATCGCTTCTGTTCAGAGCCAAACAAAACCTGCGCAAAATTTTAGCCGACTACTACGAACAAAACGAATGCTGAAACGCAGGTTTTGGCAGGTACTGGCATCTAACCATACATGAACGATGAAAAAGAAGCATGGGTTGATGCAGTAATGCAAAGTGCCGACAATATCCGTCAGGCTAAATCTCCGGCCGGGTTCTACCACAAAACATTACAACGCATACAAACCTACAACTCCGTTTCTACCGATTATGTAATTAAAGTAGCTGCCGTTGTATTGCTACTTATAGCTGCAAATATTTTCACCTGCATAGGCTACCAGCGCCAAAACAACCATCAAAGCCAGGGCATACAATCGTTTGCTACAGAGTATGCAATAACCGGCAATACCTATAACCTATAAAACCATACGCATGAAAACCAGGTTTTTGTATTTAGTAATTGTAGTACTATTACTTTTAAATGCAGGCTCGTTGGCTTTTATGATAATGCACAGGCCACATCGTGGCGGCCCGCCAGAGGTAGCACATTGGTTAGCTGCTGAACTAAAACTTACCACAGAACAGGAACAACAATACAAACAGCTATTGCAACAGCATAGAGAAAAAATGGATGCTATACAACAAACTGATAGAGAACTACACGACCGCTTTTTTGCACAGTTAAAAACAGCAGAACCGGATACCCTGCTTGTAAATAGCATGACTGACTCTATTGCCGCCAACAAGGTACAGATAGAGCTTTTAACCTTCAACCACTTCAGGCAAATACGTAGCATTTGTACAGTACAACAACAACAAAAGTTTGATGCCGTAATTGATGAAGTGCTACATAGAATGGCTCCCGGCCGGCCCGGCCCACCCAGGTAGCAACTGGTATTTTAACGGTTTGCAAAATCCTTTTAGATTTACCCCTACCATATTTATGGTAGAAACCAAAACCGTACAATTTGCTATTTAACTCGTTACCCTTTCTCATTTTCTTTCCTGTTGTAACCATTTTGTACTTTTTACTGCCGTACAAAAGGCGGGTGCTGATGCTGCTGGCTGCCAGCTGCTTCTTCTATATGTTTTTTAAGCCGGTGTACATTCTTATCCTGTTTTTTACAATCATTATTGATTATTACGCAGGTATATTAATTGAAAACGCCAGTGGGCCTAAACGAAAGTTTTACCTGTCGTGGAGTTTGGTAGCAAACATTGCAGTACTGGCTATATTTAAGTACTACAACTTTATTAATGGCAATATAGAAACACTGCTACACAGCTTTGGAGTAGAAAACCCTATACCTTATTTACAGATATTACTACCCATAGGCCTTAGCTTCCATACGTTTCAGGCCATGAGTTACACCATTGAAGTGTACCGTGGCAACCAGAAAGCCGAACGCAACTTTATTACCTATGCACTTTATGTAATGTACTACCCGCAGTTGGTAGCAGGGCCTATAGAACGCCCGCAGAACATGCTGCACCAGTTTTACGAAGTACACAACTTTAGTTACGAGCGTACCATATCGGGCCTAAAACAAATGATGTGGGGCTTTGTGAAAAAAATGGTGGTAGCCGACAGACTGGCCATGTTTGCCGATGTAGTATTTAACGACCCTGCACAATACCATGGTATTACGGTGATATGGGCTATGATATTTTTTACGTTTCAGATTTATTGCGACTTCTCGGGCTACTCCGATATAGCATTAGGCGCATCGCGCATAATGGGTATAGAGTTGATGGTAAACTTTAACGTACCATATATTTCAACCTCAATAAAAGATTTCTGGAGCCGCTGGCATATTTCGCTTTCAACCTGGTTCCGCGACTACTTTTATATATCGCTGGGAGGCAATAGAGTTTCTAAAGTACGTTGGTACTTTAACGTATTTGCTGTGTTTTTAGTTAGCGGTTTGTGGCATGGTGCCAACTGGACGTTTATAGTATGGGGTGCCCTGCATGGTACTTTTCAGGTGTTTGGCCACTTAACAGCCAGTTTACAGGAAACTATAAAAGCACAACTTAAACCATTACGCTTTGCTATTACCGGTTTAGAATGGGTTTTCACCATGGTGCTGGTTACAATTGCATGGGTGTTCTTTAGGGCTAATAATATCGGCGATGCATTTACCATTCTTAAACAGGCCCCACAAATAGAGCGTGGCGTAATGTTTGGCATACCCATGTTCAGCACATTCTTTAATTTGAGTTGTGTTGCTGCCATTATAATAATGTTTGCTGTAGAGTTTGTGTTTAGCAAAAAATGGCAGGATAGAATACTACCCTCCGGACCAAGGCCTATGTTACTGGATGTGCTGTATTGTGCTGTACTGTTTTTATGCATCTACGTGTTTGGCATTTTCGAAGAACAATCATTCATCTATTTTCAATTTTAAGCAATGCGGTTCGTAAAATTCATATCGCTATGGTTGGTTATTTGCCTGTTAGCGGCTACGGCACTGGAATTTGCTTATCGCAATTACACAACCCAGGCCGATCAGGTATTTACCAAGTTTAACAATAAAGCCAACACGGTTGAGTATATATACATAGGTAACTCGCACGTAGGTGTATTTTCATCATTACCGGTGCTGCAAACGCCGGCTGTAGTAAACATGTCGTTAGGTGGGCAGGATATTTACCGCATGTACACGGTACTAAAAACAGTAATACCTAACAGCCCCAACCTTAAACGGGTATATATGGGACTGGATTATGATTTGCTGGGTTATAACCAAACTAAAAACGGAGAGGAATATCTTGACCGTGTTTACTTTCCATACACCGGCGAGATGTATAATGATAATTTTACTAACCGCTTAATGAGTAAATCAAGCTTTTTCAGAGCTAACCGCGATATGGCGTATTTGTTTTCGCGCAACAAGGCTCCTAAAGATTTGAATTTTATTCCGGTCGCATCTAACAATACCACCGCTAATACCCAA
>JBJOOW010000242.1:0-6540 GCA_046051095.1 Bacteroidota bacterium
ACATTAAAGAGTTTGTTATTACCCGCGAGTTTGTAGAAGAGAAACTGGAAGACAACGGCCGTGTAAGCAAGCTGCGCGCCGCTTAAAATAGTACCGTATTAGTTAGTATTGAGTATTTAGATAATACAGGATACAAAACACATAACATACACACGCACCAACAAAGGAGCACAAGCGCCCCGATATTCATCGGGGCGTTTTTTTTGTAGAGACTGCATGTTGTTGTCTTCGATTTTCGATAAGCACGAGCATCGCGGCTCTACAGCGAATGTTTAATGGTTTTTTTTACTCCGCCTACTAGCCCATACTTTTTTTAAAAAAAAGTATGGCGAAAAAATCGTCCGCATAATCGCTCCGCGTATGCGGACCACCCCGCCACGGATTTTTTGGGGAACAGTAGCCAGGGCACTATTGTGTATGCTTTTTACATGTTGTGCAGACGTGCATTAGCAATTGCATTACGGTAGCCATGGTAGTTGTGCCCAATTATGATAATGGGTTTTAAAGCTGGTTTCTATAATAACGAATGGCAATGAGCATCCAGGTAGTTTCGTTAATAGTTTTATTTGTAGAGACGGCATGTTGCCGTCTATTGGTTTACTTAAAAGCCGCGAGCATCGCGGCTCTACACGGTACGTTTATGTATAGAAATAAAAACGCCTGCAGTACCTAAAGTGTAGCAGGCGTTTTTATTAAATGTATAGTTGTGTTTAATCGCGGTATTGCTCTATTACCTGTATTACGCCTTTGTCATCCAGCAGCGAGTCGTCCATTTCGAAAATGATGGTGTGCTCATCGAAGTTGGTAAGCAGGCCGCGTTCCAGGTTAAGCAGGGCCTCGTGACGGTTGCCGGCCTGCATGTAGAATACTGATTTGATGTAGAATAAATCGGCGCTGTTTTCGTACTTGGCTTCGGCTTCGGTAAGTACCTGAAAGGCCTTGCGGAAATTCTCTACATTAAAATACGCGGTGGCCAGGTTTATCCAGTTCTGCTTGGTTTGCGTATCCAACTGAAATATGCGTTCGAATATATTAAGTGCCAGTTCGCCCTCGCCTACGCTCATGTATGCATCGGCCAGTGCCGCCAGGTAGTCGGTATTCTCTTTACTAAGCTTAACAGCCCGCTCGTACGATGAGATAGCCTTGTTCCACTTTTCTTCTAACCGGTAGGTTTCGCCTATGCGGTAAAAGGCTTCATCGTAGTAAGGGTCTACCACTATAGCTTTACGCAGGTATGCGCGCGATTTAGAGAACTCTTCCATCTTCTCGTAACACTCGGCTGTTTTAAGGTACAGCTCTTTATTAGGCTTGCTTATTTTAATAGCATCCTGATAATATGCCATGGCCTCTTCGTAGCGCGCCATGTTATACAGCACATCGGCGCAGCATATGTAGGCAGGGTCAAAGTTTTCTTCAATAGCTATTACATAGCCAAAAGCATCCAGCGATTTTTCGTAGTTATGAATACCTGCATACGCATGGCCCAGGTTAAACCATGCCAGATAAGAGTACGGGCTTTCTTCTATCAACTGTTCGTGAAACTTAATGCTTTCGTTGTATTTGCCGGTAAGCTCGGTACAAAACCAGTAGCGGTTAAGGCCTTCTTCGCTTTCGGGGTTAAAGCCCAGCGCCAGCTCCAGCGATTTTACCACATCATCGTACTGCTCCAGGTCTTCATAAACATCGGCATACTCCAGGTATAGCTCGCATTTATCATCATCGTTATCGGTAACAGTAAGTGCGTATTCTATTTGCGCAAGCGCATCGGGGTGCCGGCCTTCCCACAAGGCTATGTCGGCACGTATCAGAAATATGTTTATGTCGTTGGGGTCTAGTTTTTCGGCTTCTTCCAGCGCATACAGGGCCGCCTCAAAGTGTTTTTGGTTGGCCAGTATTTCGGCTTTTTTGCTGTAGAAGAACGATGAAAAAGAGTAGTGCTCTATGGCGCTTTCGGTGGCTTTAAGTGCTTTGTTGTTTTCGCGGTTATCCAGGTAAAACTGTATAATTTGTTCGTAGCTGTCTTCGGGCAAAAAAACTTCTTCTTTAGCTTTTACCGAGTCTTCATATCGTTTAACCAGATCCACAATTTCGCCAAAGCCCGGTTCGTTAAATTCATTTTCTTCCATGCACATAAATTTTGGGTGAAAGAATTGGTAATGGGTGCCGCCACTAAAGAACGCTGTTTTTACAATAACGACATTCCGAAGATAATTTTCTCACCTGTTATTATCAATCACATTTTTCAACACAAAAAACTGCAATTGTGTAAAGCCTGATGCAGACAGTGTGTGTTTATAAGTGCAAAGATAGCACACCTGCCACACAGCAAAAATGTTTATATGATAATTAACTAAAACCAGGTGATAAAACGGCTGTAAAAAAAAATAAGGCGCCACCGTTGCCGGGGCGCCTTCCACTCTCACCACTTGAAACCCAGAGTTACATGGCCGGCGTATTAACCACCAGGTTTTGCAATTGCCCGCGTAAAACAAACACCGGTACATTCTCTTCCATTATGTATGGCTTTTGCACTTTGCAAAACACATCGGCACATACAGTAAAGCTCTTTTTATCGGCACTCCATTTCATTTTTGTGATGCTCATATAGGCAGTGCCGGGCAGCATGTTGTAGCGCTGGTTGTTGTATTGGTAGCTTATGTTCTCTACGTTTACTTCGCCCAGGGTGCCCTCTTTAAAAGTATAATCTATTTGTATGCTGCTGGGGTGGCTGTTGCCCTGTTTGTCTTTTACTTCGTTACCCATTAGTGTAATAGATGCAGTACGCGCACTGTTGGTTAACTGCGCGGTATAGTTATCGCTTGTTTTAGCTTCGAAGCTGCCGCCATCTATTGTAAAATTATAACCGCTACCGGCCTTATCGGCGGTGGGCTTAGGCATAAACGATTCGGCAGCCAGTAGTATAACCGCCAGTAATAGTATAGTTGAAAGTTTTTTCATGCGTTAAAAGGTTTGTACTGGTATTTACGCCCCCTGTACTAAAAGGTTTCACTTGTCGGCAACAAGTAATTTATTGTTTAGCTTGTTAATGTTTTATCTTAGCTTGTGCACCTTTGTACAGGTTACAACCCATACTACTGTTATGAAACAACTACTTGCGTTGCTATGCTTTTGTGTATCAGTAATTTGCCATGCCCAAACCAATGCTTACTGGCAGCAACAGGTAGATTATAATATAAGTGTAACGCTGAACGATACCCTGCACGAGCTGGATGGTTTTGTAACGCTGGAGTATAAAAATAACTCGCCGCAGGCGTTGGAGTATATTATGTTTCACCTGTGGCCTAATGCCTATAAAGACCACACCACACCTTTTGCCAAACAACAGTTAGAAAATGGCGAAACTGATTTTTATTACAGCAAGCCTTACCAAAAGGGCTATATGGATAAGCTGAGCTTTAAAGTAAACGCCGAAGCCTGCAAGTGGGAGTTTGAGCCTAAAACCGAAGAGATATGTAAAGTGTACCTGAACAAGCCTTTGCAAAGTGGCGAAACGGTGCGCATATCAACACCATTTCATGTAAAGCTGCCGTACACGTTTTCGCGTATGGGGCATGTGGGACAAAGCTACCAGATAACACAATGGTACCCCAAGCCGGCTGTGTACGATAAAACAGGCTGGCATGCTATGCCTTACCTTGACCAGGGCGAGTTTTACTCGGAGTATGGCAGCTTTGAAGTAAACATAACCCTGCCGCAAAACTATGTAGTAGGCGCAACCGGCGATTTGCAGAATAAAGAGGAGCTGCAATGGCTGGACTCGATAGCGGCAGCAACTGAAAAGCAAGACGATTTTATTAGCACTGCTTTGTTTCCGGCATCGGCTAAGCAAACCAAAACACTTACCTACAAGCAAACCAACATACACGATTTTGGCTGGTTTGCCGATAAGCGTTACCATGTATTAAAAGGCGAGGTGGAGCTGCCCTACAGTAAACGTAAGGTTACCACCTGGGCTATGTTTACCAACCAGCAGGCGCAGTACTGGAAAAAAGCATCGCAGTATATACACGATGCGGTATACTACTATAGTTTATGGATTGGCGAGTACCCATACGCACAGGTAACAGCCGTTGCCGGCGCACTTAGTGCAGGCGGTGGTATGGAGTACCCCAACGTTACGGTAATAGGCGATGTAGGTAGTTCGTTTTCGCTGGATGTGATAATAGCACACGAGGTGGGGCATAACTGGTTTTATGGCGTGCTGGGTAGTAACGAGCGCGACCATACCTGGATGGATGAAGGTGTGAACTCGTACTACGAGAACCGGTACACACGAACCAAGTATCCGCGCCAGCGCATGGCCAGTATGATACCACCGGGGCTGGCCAGGGCCTTTAACGTAGGGCATTACAAACACAAATACCTGATGGATGTTGGCTACCAGGTAATGGCACGCGAAAACCGCGATGAGCCACTGGAACAACCGGCACAGGATTTTATAGACTTTAACTATGGTGTATGTGTGTATGGTAAAAGCATGCTGATATTTGATTACCTGGAGGCCTACCTGGGAACAGAGCTGTTTGATAAGGTAATGAAGAAATATTACCTGCAATGGCAATACAAACACCCACAGCCCGAAGATATACGCGCGGTGTTTGAGAGCGAAACCGGTAAAAAGCTGGATTGGTTTTTTGACGACCTGATAAAGACTACGAAGAAAATAGACTACAAGATTGCGCGCAAAAAGAAAGGTATGCAGCCTAATACCTTTGTGCTGAAGAATGCTGGCGATGTAAAATCGCCGGTGGCGGTATCGGTGCTACGCCGAGATAGTATACTTAGCACTACGTGGTACGAGGGCTTTGATAAAAATAAAACCATAGAGGTAAATACAGATAGTGGCGACCGTGTACAGATAGACCCACTATTACAGATACCCGAGATAAACCGCAAGAACAATACTTATAAGCTGAATAAACTTGCGCACCGTTTCGAGCGGTTGAGGTTTCAGTTTTTAGGCTCGCTGGAGAACCAGAACCGTACACAGGTTTTTTGGGCGCCATACATTGGGTGGAACAACTACGATAAGTTTCAGATAGGATTAGCCCTGTACAACTCGCTGCTGCCGGCTAAAAAATTTAATTACCTGGTAGTGCCGGTAATAGGCACCGGTAGTAAACAGTTTAACGGCTTTGCCCGCTTTAACTACAACTTTTACCCCGAAAGGCTGCAACGCTTTACCGTTGGTGTGTTTGGCAAACGGTTTAGTTATATGCTGTTTCCGCAGCCGCTGATGTTTAATAAAATAGAGCCATACATTAACATAGAGTTTAAGAATAAGAAATCGCGCAGCCCGTATGTGCATACACTTAACATGCGCAGCGCTATTATATGGGCCGACTGGATACGCTACGATAACAAGAAGAAAGAAACACAACGCTACTTTGTAAACGAGTACAAGTACTTAGTACAACGCAAAAGCACCCTGCATCCGTTTAATGTATCGGTAACCTTCAGGCACGGTAACAACTTTGCCAACCTGGCTGCCGAGGGTAATTTTATTATCAGCTACAAGCGCCGCGATGAGGGTTTCCGTATACGGGTGTTTGCCGGTGGCTTTATACTAAACAATAAGCCATCCAGCGATATATCGTCGCCTAACCCGCGCTTTTATTTAAGCAACTGCACCACGCCTAACTTTGCTTACTGGCTGCAAAAAGATTACATGTTTGATGAGAACTTTTTAGACCGCAACGGCCGCGACCCTTACCTTAACCGGCAGGTAGCCAAAACCGATGGGGCTTTCCGTTCGTTTACCAACTTTGGCGCTACCAACAAGTTTTTAATGTCGGTTAACCTTACCACCTCTACACACCGGTTCTTTCCCATTAACCCGTTTGTAAATGCAGCGTTTTTAGTTGACGACCTGAAGAAGCCGCAGTTTGCCGCTGAGTTTGGCCTTAGTGCAGTACTGCTACGCGATATGATAGAGATACACCTGCCGCTGGTTACCACCAAAAACATAAGCAACAACCAGAAAGTGTTGGGTATAGATAAATGGTACCAGAAATTTACGTTTACCCTTAAACTGCAATTGGGTAAGCCAATGGATTGGGTGAGGAGGTTTACAAATTAGGTGCTATTGCACAATTATTAAACGTATTTGTTCGTTTTGTTACCGGTATCAAACTGAGGTTAAAAAAAACCTAAGGTTTTCTGTTACTTATTGTATTGTGCGCACTTATCTAATATTTGCGGGGCGGATACAACTGTTCCCGTAGTTATATTATGAGATTACAGATATTATTCTTTTTGTGTTTTGTTGTGGCGGTGGCAAAGGCGCAGGTAACCGGTTATGTTATAAGCGGCTCGGTAGCCGATTCGGCGGCCAACACCCCTGTAGAGTTGGTAAATGTTATTTTAAAACAAAAGGGCGGCGATAGTATTGTTGCGGCCACCAATACCGGCGCCGATGGGCGCTTTGAATTAACCGGTATAAAGGCGGGCGATTACGATTTGCATTTATCGTTTATAGGGTATAAGGCTAAACTACTACCGGTGGCCGTTAGTGGCAAT
>JBJOOW010000243.1:0-5766 GCA_046051095.1 Bacteroidota bacterium
ACGTAAACTAATAGGCCGCACGTTTATGTTTGAGGCGGAAATTGAAGGCGACTTCCCTGAGAGCATGTACCCCTGCGATAAGATACTGCAACTTAAAGAAGGGGCACAGGTAATGTTTATACGCAACGATGCCGAAGAAGGAAAATACTACAATGGCAAGCTGGCTGTGGTTAAGGAAATTAGTGGCGATGATGTAATTGTTACGTTTAACGACAACGGACAGGACTACCAGCTAAAACGCGAAACCTGGGAGAACATAAACTATACAGTTGAAGCCGGCACCGAAAAAATAAACAAGGATGTAAACGGCACTTTCAGCCAATACCCATTGCGGCTGGCATGGGCAATAACTATCCATAAAAGCCAGGGCCTTACGTTCGATAATGTGATAATAGATGCTGGTGCATCTTTTGCCGCCGGTCAGGTTTATGTGGCCTTATCACGCTGCCGTACATTAGAGGGGATTGTACTGCATAGTATGATTACGCCAAAATCGTTACACGGCGATATGCGTATTGTTGAGTTTACAGAATCGCACCATAGCAATGGCGAGCTTACGCAAATACTATCCGAAGCCAAATCGCAATATGCCAGCTACCTGCTCAAAAGGCTGTTCACCTTTACCAAACTGGCCGATGGGCTGGAAGAGTGGAAAACCATGCTTTACGATAAAGAGTTACCAGGCAAGGACAGCGGCATTGCAGTGTACCAACAAACTTTAAAAGGCATTGAGATAATTAACAGCACGGCACAGAAATTCGGCCACCAGCTAAATAAGTTAATTGCCGATTATGACCACAGCGATGATGTGGGGCCACTGAAAGAGCGTTGCCAGAAAGCCATAGAATATTTTACTGAGAATATTTTCGAGCAGTTGATAAAGCCTCTGCACGCACATATACAGGAACTGGCTTATAAAGCAAAAGTGAAAAAATATGTACGCCACCTGCAACAAATACAACAGGGCTGGTGGAACAAGGTATCGCACCTGTATCAGGGGCAGTTTATGGATGAACAACTGTACACTGGCGAAATAAAATACAGCCGCGAAAAGCTTGAACAGGTAGTTAGCTCCAACACATCGGGCAAAAAAGAAAAGGGAGGCACCTATCAGGATACGCTTGACCTGCACCGCAAAGGCATTTCGCTGAAAGAAATTGCCGAAGTGCGCGGCCTTGCACTATCTACCATTAAAGGCCATATGGCTAAATGGATACTTACAGGCGATGTAAACGTAAGCGAGTTGTTACCTGCTGAAACTATACAGGAGGTGAGCAGGTTCTTAAAACAAAACCCCGAAAAAACAGTGAGCGCCGCATTAAATGTGTTTGGCGACAAATACGATGGTGGCGATTTGCGCATGATACTTAATCAGTTACTGTACGAAAGCGGAGCCACCACCGAAGTTCAGTAACCCAACAAGCCATACTCGTACATAAACACAAAGGGCGAAGATTACTCTTCGCCCTTTGTTGTATTAAATGTTAGCTTCTTCGCAAGTCGTACTTTTCAATTTTGTTATACAGGTGGCTGCGTTGTATATCCAGCACCTCGGCAGTTTTCGATACGTTCCAGCCAAACTTGCGTAGCTTGTGCTCTATAAACAGCTTTTCAATATGCTCTTTAAAATCCTGAAACTTATCGTACTGTTCAAACAGGTCGGTAGGTGTATCTTTTGCAGTGGTGTTGGTTACAAAATTACGCACCTCTGTTTCGGTTATCTTCTGGTCGCTTAATATTACCAGGCGCTCAATAACGTTACGCAGCTCGCGGATATTACCTTCCCAGTTCATGGTTTTAAGTTCTTCCAGTGCTTTAGGAGTAATTACCTTTTTAGGAATACCATAGTCTTCGCATATTTCCTTTACAAATTTCTCTGCCAGTAATGGCACATCATCGGTACGCTCGTTCAGCGATGGAACGTGTATCAGTATTACACCAATACGGTGATATAAGTCTACACGGAAACGGCCTTCCTCCACTTCTTTCAACAGGTCTTTATTAGTTGCTGCTACCACGCGTACATCTACCGGTATATCGCGGTCGCCACCTACGCGGGTAATTCGGTTTTCTTGTAGCGCGCGCAGCACTTTGGCTTGTGCGCTCAGGCTCATATCACCTATTTCATCTAAAAACAAGGTACCACCGTTAGACTGTTCAAACTTACCAATACGCTGTTTAACAGCCGATGTAAAAGCTCCTTTCTCGTGTCCAAACAGTTCGCTTTCTATCAACTCGCTGGGTATAGCTGCACAGTTAACTTCTACCAAAGGTCCGTTAGCACGGTTGCTGCGCTCGTGTATCCAGCGGGCTACCAGTTCTTTACCAGTACCATTTTCGCCGGTTATTAGTACACGTGCTTCGGTTGGGGCAACACGGTCTATGGTTTCTTTTATTTTAATAATAGCCGGCGAATCACCAATCATCTCGCGGGTTTTACCCACTTTGCGTTTCAGCACTTTGGTTTCGGTAACCAGGCTCGATTTTTCAAATGCATTGCGTACAGTAATCAATAACCGGTTCAGGTCTGGTGGCTTATTAATAAAATCGAACGCACCTTTTTTAGTAGCCTCTACAGCGTTCTCTACTGTGCCATGGCCCGATATCATAATAATAGGCGTGTCGCAATCGGTACCCTGTAGCTTGGTAAGCACCTCCAGCCCATCCATCTTGGGCATTTTAATATCCAGCAATGCACAATCAAAACTTCCCTCCTTCAGCATTTCAAAAGCCTGAGCGCCATCTACGGCTTCCTCTACCTTGTAGCTTTCGTACTCCAGTATTTCGCGCAGCGTTTTACGGATGCTTTTGTCGTCATCGGCAATTAGAATTGTAGGCATATGTGGTTTAATTAATGCAACAGGTTCAATGGCGTTATTGCCATTTTACTGTTGCTGGTTCCTGAATAAAATCTCTAAAGTGTGTTCCTGTTCGTTAGTTCCTGCTATAGGTGGTGTCCAGTCAACTGTAGCATTATATAAACTGATAAGTGATTGCTAAAACTGTATTCCAACTTTCAATCATCATACTAAAATCAATAAAGGTTACATGCCTGTAAGCCGGATTCTGTTTCCCGATTTTCATCGGGACCCTCATCATTTATCTGCGATACTGTTCGCACAGCACCTGTTACGTTCAACCCCTCAACCATCCCGATAAATCGGGATCGCGCGAGCAGCTCTCAATGGCTGATATACGTGAACTTTCAATCCGCAAGGTTTACCCGCCTGTTATATTACTATAACCTGCCGTGTGCTCTTACCACACATTTTCACCCTTACTACCCTAAATCCCTAAAGGGACTTAAAGGAGCGGTTATTTTCTGCGGCACTATCTCTTTCACATTGCTATGAAGCCACCCGTTAGGTGGTGCGGCGCTCTGTATTGTCCGGACTTTCCTTTCCTTATTATTAAAGAACGATGAAGCAGCATGTAACTGGTTCTACTAAATAGAACGTTCGCAAAAATAGACGTTTAATTTAATGGACGAAGTTTAGTTTAGCAATTGTGGAAATTGAAATGTGGATTGTGGATACTGATTAACCAGCTTTGGCAAACGTGAGCAGCAATACAATAATAAAATGGAAAGTAGCACAGTGGTTCGAACTGCGCTGGTGGAAGAACTACCTGCGTGGAAAAGATAAAGCTACCTACCTGCAATGGAAGAAAGCATACTGGTTGAATATGCTGGAGCAAATAGCCGATGTAGTGAAGATAAATCCATCTCTCACCATTTGCGATTTGGGCTGTGGCCCGGCAGGTATATACATCGCTTTGCCAGATAATAAAGTAACAGCAGTAGATCCGTTATTAGATGAATACGAAAAACAGTTGCCTTTTTTTGATAAAGGAGAATACCCTAATGTAAAATTTGTAAAGAGCGCTATTGAAGATTTAGGTAAGACTTCCGAAGTTTCTAAAACTTCGGAAGTCTATAACATTGTATTTTGTCTCAATGCTATTAACCATATATACGATATAGAAACCGGCTTTGCAAAATTAAAAGAGCTATGTGTCGCCAACGGACAAGTAGTGGTTTCGATAGACGCACACAACTATTCGTTCTTCAAATACCTGTTCCGCGCCATACCCGGCGATGTACTGCACCCGCACCAATATAACTTAGGAGAGTATAAAGAAATGCTGGAAAAACAAGGGATGGTAGTTCAGAAAACCGTACTACTTAAACAGGAGTTCTTCTTCAATCACTATTTAATAGTAGCAACTTCGCTATAATGTACTTGCCAGGTTTTAAAAACCCGGCAAGTCTTTACACTATTAAAACTGAAAGTAAATAAACGGTTGCACGTTGCTGCTTTTAACCTGTATCAAAATCACAATCATACTTACTACCAACGCTACCTTACCGGCTAACGGCATAGCTGTAACAAAGCCCTGTGCTTTTAACTCTATGCTCTTAGGTATAAAATGCAACGCATAGCCCAACAGCATTACCAGCAGTATATTGCTGTAGCCGGTTATAAAATCCAGAAACACCGATGGTGTAAAGTGCAGGGCTATCTGCGATATAACACTGCCGGCAATCTGCATATCATCGGCCCTGAAGAATATCCAGCAGAAGCATACAAAATGAAAGGTTAGCAATACTCCGGCTACTTTTACAAATCTGTTGTCAGGTATTTTAAAAAACTCTTTTACAAACTTATCTATACCCAGCGCCACACCATGCAAAGCCCCCCAAAGTATAAACCTGAAAGCTGCGCCATGCCAAAGTCCGCCCAGCAACATCGTCATAAACTGATTAAAGTAAGTACGTACCCGCCCCTTACGGTTACCCCCTAGCGATATATACAGGTAATCGCGCAGCCAACTTGAGAGCGAAATATGCCACCTGCGCCAGAACTCGGTAATACTGCTACTCTGGTACGGCGAATCGAAGTTGAGTGTAAGCTGGTAACCAAACAGCAGGGCAATACCTATTGCCATATCGCTGTAGCCGCTAAAGTCGCAGTATATTTGCAGGGCATAACCGTACACACCAAACAGATTTTCTAAGCCAGTGTATAGCGTAGGGTTGTCAAATATCCGGTCAACAAAGTTAACGCTGATATAATCTGATATCACTACCTTTTTAAACAAGCCTGCAACCAGCAAGAAAACTGCCTGCCCAAACATCTCGCGCGTAACCATAACAGGTTGCGAAACCTGTGGTAAAAAATCTTTCGCCCTAACTATAGGCCCCGCTACTAATTGCGGAAAAAACGAAACAAAAAAGGCATAATTCCAGATGCTTTTTTCCGGCTCAATATCACCACGGTAAATCTCTATAGTATAACTAAGCGATTGAAACGTAAAAAACGAAACTCCTACCGGCAAAAATACTTCAAACGGATCGAAAGGATGATTGGTGGCATTGCAGAAAATCTCGTACAGAAAATTGGTATACTTAAAGTATCCCAGTATACCCAGGTTCAGCACCAGGCTAAACACCAGCCAGGCTTTCTTTTTCCAGGGTTCAGTTGCGTTATATATAAAATTGGCAAGAGTGTAATCTACTACTGTAGAGAATATAAGCAGCAGAAAATAAATACCGCTCGATTTGTAATAGAAGTATAGCGAAAACAGAATTACATACGCCAGCTTTGCCCGGTGGTTATCGCGCACTAAATAAAAGCCCGTAATAAACGCCATAAACAAAAACAGGAACAACCCTGTACTGAATATCAGCGGCTCGTTAGGGTGGTAAACAAACTGTTCCCACAGCTTATGTAAATCAATGGCGAACATACTGGTTGTAAGATTTTA
>JBJOOW010000244.1:0-4598 GCA_046051095.1 Bacteroidota bacterium
GTGGCGGCGTGTTTTCGATTTCTCGGCACGGAACGTAGGGCCAAACGTGTATATAAGCCCCTGTGCCATAGCCATAGCCTCGCCGTACAACTGACCCGATTGAGATAGATATGCTTTTACATCCTTATCGTAGTACTCAGTTTCAAACAGGTTGGTGGTACCCTCGCAGGCGTTACCGGTTAATATAGGCGCATCCATCTGCACAAAATCGCGCTGCTGAAAAAACGTGTGTATGGCAAATATTATCTGGTTGCGCACACGCATAATAGCCCACTGCCTGCGGCTGCGCAACCACAGGTGGCGGTTATCCATCAAAAAGTCGGTGCCGTGTTCTTTTGGCGATATGGGGTAGTTCTCTTCTGCTTCCGAAATTACAGTTAGTTGTTTTACCTGTATTTCGTAGCCGCCAATCTGCCGGTCGTCTTTTACTACGGTACCGGTAATAGCCAGCGAGCTTTCCTGCGGCAGCTTTTTAGCCGCCTCAAAGCTTTGCTCGCCAACGGTATCCAGATTGATTACTGCCTGGCAAAAGCCGGTTCCATCGCGAAAGACCATAAACACAAGTCCCTTGCTATCACGTTTCTGGGCGTTCCAGCCCTTTAATTCTACATCCTGTCCTTCGTACTTTGCTAAATCTTTAATGTAAGCCATAATTCGTTTTTATAAGAGTGAGCGAAAATATCTAATCTGCCAAAACAAAAAAGCCGGGCTTTCACCCGGCTTCTCCATTATTTTATACAATAAGGTTACTACCGGTTTCGGTTTAACTGATTATTACGATTATTATTACGGGCACGGTTTATGAATACTACCACCATAGCAGAAGCCACAGGCCCATTAGTTGTTGCTATTTTGTATTGGCTTTTCATACCGTTTTACTGATTTAAAAGTTGAATATAACAATATAGTTGTAATTTTAGAGTACTACCTTTTTTATAACATTGCACCGTGCTAAAACAAGGATTACATCAAAAGCTATTGCTTAAGCTGTCGCCCCAGCAAATTCAGTTAATGAAATTGCTGCAGGTACCTACTATGCAGTTAGAGCAGCGCATAAAGGAAGAGTTGGAAGCCAACCCGGCGCTTGAAGAGGGACTGAGTGAGGACGATGAGCCCACATCTACAGCCGAAGATGAGGTGGAAATTCCACAAACAGAAAGCAGTGACGCCGATAACGATAACGAACTTGACGGCCCCGAAGAAGAGATAAAACTGGAAGACGACGTAGATATGAGCGAGTACTACGACGAAGACGATGAAGGTGTGGCCGATTATAAAACCAGCGACCCCAGCGATTTTGCCGACCCTGACGATGAAAACAAAACCATACCGGTATCGGTATCGTCATCTTTTCACGAGTATCTTGAAGGACAACTGGGAATGATGGACCTGGATGAGCGCCAGCAACAGATAGCACAACACCTGATAGGCAGCCTTGACGATGACGGTTATCTGCGCCGCGAACTGGATGCTATTGTTGATGATTTGGCTTTTCGCCAAAACGTAATGACTACCGAAACGGAGTTGCTTACCATACTATCGCAAATACAAAAGCTGGACCCACCGGGCGTTGGTGCCCGCACCCTTGAGGAGTGCCTGCTTATACAGCTTAAGCGTAAAGAAGAGCCAACTATATATACCGAGATAGCTATACGTGTAGTAGAAAAACACTTTGAATTATTTGCCAAAAAGCACTACGATAAGCTGGAGCATATTTTTGATATGGACTCAGCCAAACTTAAACGTGTGCTGGATGAAATAACCAAGCTGAACCCTAAACCGGGTAGCGCCTTTGGCAGCAGCCAGGGCAGTATGCAGCTTACTATTATACCCGACTTTTTGCTTACTAATGTAAACGGCGAGTTGCAGGTTAACCTTAACTCGGCCAATGCGCCCGAGCTACGCATCAGCAATCATTTTAAAGAAATGATTAGCAGCTACAAAAAATCGAAAGAGAAAACTAAAAGCCAGAAAGATGCTATACTGTTTATTAAACAGAAAATAGACTCGGCCAAATGGTTTATAGATGCTATACAAAGCCGCTACCACACCATGATGCTGGTAATGAACACCATACTGGAGTTACAATACGACTACCTTAGCAGCGGCGATGAAACGCAAATGAAGCCTATGATACTGAAAGATATAGCCGAGCGCACCGGGCTCGATATATCTACCGTTAGCCGCGTGGCTAACAGCAAGTATGTACAAACCGAGTTTGGCACTATACCGCTTAAGTTTTTCTTTAGCGAGGCGCTGAGTACCGATAGCGGCGAAGAAGTATCGAGCCGCGAGGTTAAAAAAATATTGAGCGACCTGATTGGTGCAGAAAGCAAAAAGAAACCAATAAGCGACCAGAACCTTACTAAAATATTGAACGAGAAGGGCTATAACATTGCCCGCAGAACTGTTGCCAAATACCGGGAGCAACTAAACATACCGGTGGCAAGGCTGCGTAAAGAGTTATAAGCCACAACCAACTATGTGCGGCATTGCAGGATATTTTTCGAAGGAGCCAACCCACGCTCTTGCTAATCATTTGCAAGGCGCACTACGCTCATTATCGCTTCGCGGGCCCGATTCGCAACAGGCTGTAACCCTTTCGCCACAAGTAGGCTTTGGGCATGTAAGGCTTTCTATTATTGATACATCGAGCATAGCCAACCAGCCTATGGTAGATGATACCGGTAGGTACACAATTGTATTTAACGGCGAAATTTTTAACTACCGCGAGCTAAAGCAACAATTTTTGCAGGGTGTAAAATTCAACAGCACATCCGATACTGAAGTGCTGTTAAACCTGTACATAAGGTTAGGTAAAGATTGCCTGCAACACCTGAATGGCTTTTTTGCATTTGCAGTATACGACAATCACTCTAAAGAAATTTTTATAGCCCGGGACCGGTACGGCATTAAGCCCTTGCTTATTTATACCGACCAGCAAATGCTGGTATTTGCCAGCGAGTTGAAAGCCATACTACAGTTTCCGGTAAAAAAAGAGCTGGACTATAATACACTATCGCTATACCTACAGCTTAACTATATACCGGGCAACAGCAGTATGCTTAAAAACGTGCAAAAGCTACAGCCCGGTGCCTATGCCGTAATAGACAGTACCGGTAAACTGCACACCGATAGATATTACACCCTGCCCTACCAGCCGGGTACAATTGTGCAACCTGCCCAAAGCTACGATACTGCAAAGGCAGAGCTTAAAAAACTAGTACACGAAGCTGTAGAACGCCGCCTGGTAAGCGATGTGCCGCTGGGGGCATTTTTAAGTGGCGGTATCGATTCGTCGATAGTAACAGCCTGTGCAGCCAAAAGCGTAAGCAACCTTAACACGTTTAGCATTGGCTATAAAGATGAGCCGTACTTTGACGAAACGCAGTACGCCAACCTGGTAGCTAAAAAATTCGGCACCAACCATACTGTATTTGCTGTTAGTAACGACGATATGTTTGCCAATATATTTTCGATACTGGATTACATAGATGAGCCCTTTGCCGATTCATCGGCCATAGCCGTGTACATACTTAGCCAAAAAACACGACAGCGTGTTACCGTAGCTCTTAGCGGCGATGGGGGCGATGAACTATTTGCCGGCTACAACAAACACAAAGCCGAAAGCCGAGCCCGGCAAAACAGCCTGATTAACTTTATAGCTACCACAGGCTTACCGGTGTTTAAGCTGCTGCCTAAATCGCGGCATAGCAGGTGGGGTAACCTGTTCAGGCAGGCACAACGCTTTGGCGAGGGCCTGCAACTATCGCCGGCCGAGCGATACTGGCGTTGGGCCAGCTTTAACAGTGCTGGCACTGTAGCTGCGCTACTTAAAAACCCGGCACAGGTAAATAATACAGAGTGCGAACAACGTAAAAGCTTTGTAATAGATGCCATTAAGCAAACAGGCGACCTGAACGATGTGCTATATGCCGATACACAAATGGTACTGCCCAACGATATGCTTACCAAGGTAGACCTGATGAGCATGGCCAATAGCCTGGAGGTACGTGTACCGTTGCTGGATTACACAGTAGTTAACTATGCGTTTTCGCTACCGGTTAGTTACAAAATAGACAGCACCGGTGGTAAAAAGGTATTGAAAGATGCCTTCTGCGATGTGCTGCCGCAAGAACTGTTTAACCGGCCCAAACATGGCTTTGAAGTGCCGCTGTTAAAATGGATGCGCACCGGTTTACGTCCGCTTATTGAAGAGCAACTGCTGGAGAAAAAATTTATTGAGCAACAAGGTATATTTGATGTAGCCGCTATTGAAGCTGTAAAACAGAAACTGTACAGCAATAACCCCGGAGATGTGCATGCTACCTTATGGAGCCTGCTGGTTTTTCAGTATTGGTATAAAAAATATTTTGTGTAGTTAGTCTGGTTATCCTGTATTTTAAACAGCCAACCCTTGTATAGTTGAAAAATACGTGCCCCGTTACAATAGAAACATAGTAGTTTGTATTTCATTCGTGTAAGGCAATGTTATATTGCATAAAAACCAAACTGTGCCAAGGGTATTACGTATTATAAACCGGTTAAATTTAGGTGGGCCCACGTACAACGCCGCCTATCTTAGTAAATATTTGGAA
>JBJOOW010000245.1:0-2757 GCA_046051095.1 Bacteroidota bacterium
CAAACTACCAAAAGACAATATATAATATTAGCGTTTTACTAATATTAATGGATTGGCTACACAGATAAAAAGCCAGCAACTACACTTACAAATTGTGCCTGGGTACTTTTAACTACAATAACATTCTTTGTATTGCCGTTTTAAGGAAGATGATTTGTCCCCATCCTCCGTATAACAGCCAATCCTTTTAATGCGTAGCAAGCCATACTGTTTACCATAAAAGGGTTGGCACTTTGGCTGCCAACTTTGAACCTTTTGGTATAAACCGGATCGCCCCTCGCAATCCGGTTTTTTTGTAATAGTATACGTACATCAAATTAGACTGATAGGTTTCAATTATTCTATTAATTTTCAAACATTACATGATACATGTAACCAAATCAATCCTTTGCGCGGTACTTGTTGGTGTTGCTGTGTTTGTGCACGCACAACTACCTTTCAGGCATTATTCTACCAACGAGGGCCTTCCCAGTTCCGAAACCTATTCTACCTATCAGGATAGCAAAGGATATATCTGGATAGCTACAGACATGGGAGTTAGCCGGTTTGATGGTTACAATTTTAAAAATTTTAGTACCGCCGATGGTTTGGTTGACAATACCATTTTTAAGTTTTACGAAGACCCTAAAGGCCGCATCTGGTTTTGTAGCTTTTCAGGACGCTTATCCTACTTTTATAACGATACCATTTACGGAAAAGATTTTCCTGTCAATGAACACATAAGAGATTTTATTAACAGCGGTTATTTAACAGGAATATTAAACACCTATGGCGACACTTTGCTTCTAAGTACGTTTAAGGGGCTGCTTAAAGTATTTCCGCAAACCATAAATAACAAAACAACCTGGGTAAAAATCCAACAACAGGAAAATGGCAGAACTTTTCTAATTGATGATGGCTATCTTGTAACAGAGCCCAGTAATACCGGTAAATTAAAAATAACTCTGCACCGTAAAGGGGCCGGCGGCTCGTTAATATTACCTATCGAGTATTATTCGTTCATATCTGTATCCGAACAAACTAACCACAGTATTTATGTGTTAACCACAGGCCCAACTTACTTGTTAGATCCAACTGGTAAGCATATTAAAACAATTGATAACTGGGTTGGAGCCTGTGCGCTAAACATGAACGACTCTACGGTATGGTTGGGTCGCCGGTTAGGCGGTGTAAGGCTTATTTCAATTAACAGTGGCAAAGTTTTACGTAATATACTACCAGGCCTTACTGTATCGGGTGTTATGCGCGATAATGAAAATGGCTACTGGTTTACTACAACCGAAGATGGTGTTTTTTACATGGCTTCAGAAAAATTCGTTCACTACACAACAGAGGAAAAAGCAATACCGGCTAACAGAATTACAGGCATTGCCGGTAATGACAGCAGCGCATATTTCATTTGCCATAAACAGGTGCTCGTTTCTGAGAACGGCCAAACACCGAAACAAAGATTTACATGGTTATCGGGGCTCAAAATTTCTATTAACCGTGACTTTTATTATTGGAACTGTTTTTTTAACAAACCCAATGAATTATGGTTACAGGGCAGTAGTGGCATCAATGTAATTGATGTTCGAGCCGACACGCTCATTAAATTCATCAATATATATAATGGAAGCGACGGCTCAGAGTATGGATGACGATGGGCCATTAAATCAACTCAAAATGAAATATGGTCGCTTAACCTGACAAATCTATCAAAAATAAACCCAGTTAAACTACAAATAGAAAAAACAATAGCCATACCTGCACGGGCACAAACTGTATGCGAATACTTCGACTCTAGTATATTGGTAGGAACCATAAATGGCGTTTACTGTTATAAAAACGACTCACTCTATTACTGGGGGAACAATAATGCACTCTATAGGAACAGGTTCGTAGACATAAAACGAAACAACAATATAATAGCCGCAGCAACACGGGGAGCGGGTTTATGTATTATAAACAAAGACACCACCTATATACTAACGGCTAAAAGCGGACTAAGAAGCGATATGTGCCGTTGTGTTTTGATAGATAAAGACAATACTATATGGATAGGAACTAATAATGGCATTAACCGAATAAAAGTAGATAAAACGGGTAAACCAGAAAACATTATCGCACTATCTATATCTGACGGGCTTTTATCGAATGATGTGGAACAGATTGGAAAATCGGGCGAACTGCTATGGTTATACACAAAAAAGGGATTAACTGTAATTAACCCCGACTCTGTAGTTTACAATGGCATTGCCCCACCGGTTTATATAAACAAATTTACCATAGACAATATTGAGGCTGACATTAGAAAAGACAATATTCTTAGCTACAACACCAACTTTATTGGAATTGATTTTACAGGCCTAACCTATAAAAATGCAGGTAAGCAATCATACAAATATACATTGGAAGGTTACGACACTGCATGGACCTACACTACTACCCCTTTTGTGCAGTTCACCAAGCTACCACCCGGCAGCTATCGCTTTATTGTTAAGTGCATTAATAATTCAGGAATAGAAAGTATTACACCTGCCATATTCCCCTTCACTATCAGCACTCCCTTTTACAAAAAATGGTGGTTTAGCTTGTTAGTAATGTTACTAATAACAACCACTACAGTACTTATTTCTGCATTTTACATCAATCGTATCCGCAAAAGAGAAGAACTTCGTAATGAGACCAACCTTAAGATAGCATCGCTTGAATTACAGGCTTTCAGAGCACAAATGAACCCTCACTTTATTTTCAATTGTTTAAATGCCATACAGG
>JBJOOW010000246.1:0-4606 GCA_046051095.1 Bacteroidota bacterium
GTGCTGGCCGGCGGATTAGGTACACGCCTGCGCGGCGTAATAAACGATTTGCCAAAGCCCATGGCTATGATAAACGGCAAGCCGTTTCTGCATTATTTGTTTTTGTACTTAACCAAACAGCGCATACCTAAAGCTATACTATCGGTAGGATATAAGGCCGGTATAATACAAGCATACTTTGGCGATAAATACCTGGATGTAGAAATTGAATATTGCAGGGAAGAGGAACCACTGGGCACCGGTGGAGGTATTAAGCTGGCATTTGAGCGCGTAGCGGGTAATGCCTTTGTGCTGAATGGTGATACGTTTTTTGATGTGGACCTGGAGGCGTTGGCGCAGTTTCATGCAAAAAGTGGTGCCGATATATCGCTGGGGTTAAAAGCCATGCAGCAGTTTGATAGATATGGTACGGTGGAGCTACAGGGCAACCGCATAGTAAGGTTTGAAGAGAAGAAACCGGTAGAGCAGGGTGTGATAAACGGCGGGGTGTATTACTTTAGCCGTAGTGTGTTTGATGGTGTGGAGGAGAAAAAGTTTTCTTTTGAAAAAGAGGTGCTGGAAAAATATGTAGGCACTAAGCAGATAAACGGAAAGGTATTTGATGATTATTTTATTGATATAGGTATACCGGAAGATTACCAGAAAGCGCAGACGGATTTTGTAAGGTTGTTTGAGTGATAATCGTACGTCATTGCGAAGAGCGAGGCTCTGCGAGCGACGAAGCAATCTTTTTTATTAAGTAGGCAATAAGCATAGATTGCTTCGTTGTGCCCAAAGCGGCACTCCTCGCAATGACGACCCAATTGAATATGACACTAAGTGAATTACCCATAGATAAAACGTGGACATTGTTTCTGGATAGAGATGGTGTAATAAACCTGCATTACCCCAACGATTATGTAAAAACGTGGGATGAGTTCTTTTTTTTAGAAGGTGCGCTGGATGCTATTAAAATACTGGGCGGTGTGTTTAAACGTGTGTTGGTGGTAACCAATCAGCAGGGGGTGGGTAAGGAGTTGATGAGTAAAGACGACCTGCAGTTTATACACGATGAAATGCTGAAAGAGGTGCGTAAATACGGTGGCCGCTTGCACGCTATATATGCCGCTACCGATTTGGTGGCTAACGACACCCAGCAGATGCGCAAGCCCGGTATAGGCATGGCACTTAAAGCAAAAAAGGATTTTGTAGAGATTGATTTTGCCAAATCAATTATGGTTGGCGACTCGATAAGCGATATGCAGTTTGGCCGTAATGCCGGTATGGTAACGGTTTTAATAGGCGACCCGGCAAAGGTTAAACCCGCCGATGAGCCATTAATAGATTATTACTGCGATTCGCTGTTGCAGTTTGCTACTGCGCTGAACCGGTAATGTTTCTAAACCACCACCTCGTTTCGCTTCGCTCGACCACCTCCTCTCCCGAGGCTACGCTCGGGACTTACAGCTTAAATGCCGCCGCTTGTGGCGGCGAAGGGGGGAGCTTAACAGCCAATGCAGTTTATGGGCTGTTATTTATGCAGGACAACTAACCCTGTTTGTTGTATTCCTTCAAGCCTTCTTCTAAACATTTAATGGCAGCGGTAAGGTCGGTGGTGTTAAGCACGTATGCTATGCGCACCTGGTTTTTACCCGAACCGGGTGTAGAGTAGAAACCCGATGCGGGGGCCATCATTACCGTAGCGTTGTTGTAGCTGAAGTTCTCTAACATCCACTGGCAGAATATATCAGTATCCTGTACCGGCAGCGAAGCTACGGCATAGAAAGCACCGCCCGGGTTAGGGCAATGTACGCCGGGTATTTTGTTTAGTCCTTCAATCAGCACATCGCGGCGCTTTTGGTATTCGGCTATTATGCTGTCGTAGTAATCTTTACCTAAATCGAACAGGCCCTCGGCGGCTATTTGCCCCAGCGAGTTAGGCGACAGGCGCGCCTGTCCAAACTTTAAAGCCGAAGCCAGTACTTCTTTGTTGCGGGTAACAATGGTACCTATACGGGCACCGCAAGCCGAGAAACGTTTAGAGATAGAATCGAACACCACCACGTGGTTTTCCATACCCTCTAAGTTAAGCGCGCTGAAGAATGTTTTACCACCATACAGAAACTCGCGGTACACTTCATCTACAAATAAAAACAGATCGTGTTTCAGGCATATTTCGCGCAGCACCAGCAATTCATCTTTACTGTATAGGTAACCGGTTGGGTTGTTGGGGTTACATATCAGTATAGCTTTTGTTTTGGGTGTAATGGCTTTTTCAAAATCTTCGATGGGTGGTAAGGCAAAGCCGGTTTCGATAGAAGTAGAAATGGGCTTTACTTTTATTTTACCTACCGTAGCAAAGCCAATGTAGTTGGCGTACATCGGCTCGGGTATGATGATTTCATCTTCCTCGTCTAAACAGCTAAGCATACCAAACGATAGTGCCTCGCTGGCGCCTTCGGTAATCATAAAGTCGGCGGGCTGTACATTAATGCCTATACCGTTATAATACTGGGCAAATTTTTTGCGGTAGCTTTCCAATCCGTTGCTGGGGCAGTACTCCAGCACTTTCATGTCGGTGTTTTTAAGTACCTCCCAAAACTGTGCGGGTGTCTCCAGGTCGGGCTGGCCAATGTTAAGGTGGTAAACTTTTACCCCTTTCTTTTTAGCGCCATCGGCAAATGGTACCAGTTTACGTATCGGCGAGGCCGGCATCTGAATTCCTTTATTCGAAACTTTAGGCATAGTATATCAGTTGATAGTTGTTGGTTGCCTGTTGCCAGGCCGTACCTTAAATAAGCGGATGCAAATAAAGCCAAAAAGCGGAATGGTGGTAGGGTGGACGGGAGTGTGTGTTAATACTAGTAACAGTCCACCTCCGTCCCGCTCAAAGAAGCGGGACACCTCCGCCGGCGGAGGACAGTATGCCTACGGCATTTTTGGTAACAGCCGATACTACTATTGCCAATAATAACAAAAGCCCTTCTGTAGAGAAGGGCTTTCGCTTTATGCCAATTGCAAACTACCAATTAGTTTTTAGGGGCCAGCAGGCTTGGTTGCTCTACCGGTACCGATTTTTCGGGCTCGGCTTTTACTACTTCGCCTTTTATGTAAATAATCTTATCGGGTGTATCGGCGTTAGATGTAATGGTGATTGATTTGTTGAAAGCACCGGGGCGGCCTTGTGTGTTGTAGGTAACCAGTATCGCGCCGTCTTTACCGGGCAGTATGGGTTCTTTAGGCCAGCTTGGTGTAGTGCAGCCGCAGCTTGCGCGCACGTTGGTAAGTATTAAAGGCTCTTTACCGGTGTTGGTAAACTTAAACTCGTGGGTTACCTGTGGGCCCTCGGGTACTTCGGTAAAATTGTAGCTTTCTTCTTTAAAAATAATTTTAGCTGCATTGGGGTTAGCCGGTTTAGCCTCAGCAGGTTGCTGGGTGGCAGGTGCGGCAGTAGCAGGGCCATGGTTGTGGCCATCGTGCTCGCTGTGGGTGGCAGCGCTTGAAGATGTTTGCTTAACACCAGCCGGTGGCGTAGTGGTTTTGCCGGTTTGCTGTGCGTTGGCGCCAAAGGCTGCTAACAGTACAATAAGAGATAGAAAAGTTGCTTTCATAACCTTGTAAATGTTTCTGCAAAAATAGTTTATGCCGCTAATTAAGTAAAAACCTGATTTATAGTTTACAAAATTTAACCGCGGGGCGGGATTTTGGAAGTAGGATGCAGGATTTTGGAAGTGGGATTTGGGAATGAATACAAACAGCCACCCCCTAGCCCCCTATAGGGGGAACAAAGGCAAACAGCCAAAGCATTTGCTTTACCACATAGGAACATAGAATACAGCAACACTTGGTTGTTGAGCAAAGTGTATTGATAGCAGGAGAGGACATAGGAAACAGAAGATAATGCCCGCCTACCCCCTGTAAGTGGAATTGAACAGCTGAATGCATTAGCCACGAATTACACGAATGAATGCAGAATATTACAGATTGACGGATTGAAATGCAAACCGCCGCCCTATATATCGCCCTGCATGGGGCGGAGCAGTATTTCTTCTACCACAGTATGTTCCGAAAGGTGGTACACATCCCACACGGTTTGGGCTACATCTTCGGGTTTCATAAACCGCGAATCGGGTAAATCGGTGCCGGCCCACGAGTTGGTAAGCGTTGCGCCTACTACCAGTGCTGTAACGCGTATGTTGTGTTCTTTCAGTTCTTCGCGCAGGGCTTTGCTTAGGCCCAGCAGTGCAAATTTAGATATAGAATACGAGCCACCATTGGGGTAAGCCTGTATACTTGCTACCGAGCACAGGTTAAATATGTGTCCGGTTTTTTTGTTTAGCATGTTGGGTAGCAGGCTACGGGTAAGGTGGTAGGCACTGTACAGGTTGGTTTCTATCAGTTTTTCCAGGGTGCCTTCATCTTCGTTAATAACCTGGCCGGGTATAAACACGCCGGCGTTGTTTACAATAATATCTACCGCGCCCCAGGTGCTGTTAATCAGTTTGGCAAAGGCCAGTACATCTTCCTTTTTCTGCATATCGGCGGGCAGCGCTATTACGCCGGTGGCGTTTACTTTCAGGCTATCGGCAAAGGTTTCCAGCTCGGCTTTGTTGCGGGCGCAAATGGC
>JBJOOW010000247.1:0-3011 GCA_046051095.1 Bacteroidota bacterium
GGTCCTGGGCGCGCTTAAGTTTAGAAGCTGCTACCAGTTTCATTGCTTTGGTAATTTGCTGTGTAGTGTTTACACTGGCTATACGTACACGTACTTCTTTTAGGTTGGCCATATCTGATTAAAGGTTACTTACAGCCATTGGCTGCAAGGTGTTTTTAATTGCGCGGCAAAAATAGAAGAATACGGCATAGATACAAGCTAATTTTACGCAACCCTTAAAGGCACCAAAACAGCTAAAAATCAATCATTTAAACTGCCGATGCGGCGTAATCATCTAAAATACTACCCAATATGTTGGCAAAAGCATAGTTGTGGCGGTCGGCCAGGTTAATACCAATATGGTACTGCCCCTCGTACAAGGTTAGCTCGCCGGCAGCCTGGGGTATGTGTACTACATACACATATTTAACGTTAGGGCGGGCCTCGGTATGGCTTTCGTAGGCTTTATAAAGAGTGTAGTTATCTATTTTAACACCCAGCTCCTCTTCTATTTCGCGTACAAGCGCCTGTTCGGGCGTTTCGCCGGGTTCTACCCGCCCGCCAAACAAATCCCAATAACCGGGAAAAGAAATCTCAGGTTTATTATCGCGTAGATAAATAAGTAGTTGACCATTACGGTCGAAAAGTAAAGCAGTAGCTACCTGATGCATATACTGCACGAATTACAACAATAAATGCATAACGAATACAGAAAAATGATGTAATTCGTACAAAACAACAGCCCATGCGTAACCTGCTACTATTACTACTGCTTCCGTTTTTTACCCAGGCACAAAAAGATTACACCCGTTATGTTGACCCATTTATAGGCACGGGTGGGCATGGCCACACCTTTCCGGGTGCTACGGTACCGTTTGGTATGGTACAGGCCAGCCCCGATACGCGGTTAAAAGGTTGGGATGGCTGCTCGGGTTACCATTACAGCGACAGCAAGATTTTCGGCTTTTCGCATACGCACCTTAGCGGCACCGGTTGTTCAGATTATGGCGATATACTACTAATGCCAACTACCGGCAAAGCGCAGGTAAGCAATAAAAAATACGCATCTGGTTTTAAGAAAGAAAACGAAAAAGCCGGAGCAGGTTACTATTCGGTATATCTGGATAAGCCCAAAGTAAAAGTAGAAATTACCGCTACCACCCGTACAGCCCTGCACAAGTATACGTTCCCCAAGTCAACCTCGGCTAATGTAATACTGGACCTGGTACACCGCGATTTGGTAAAGCAAGGCGAGATTACCATTACCGGCGATAACGAAATATCGGGTAAGCGCGTAAGTAAACAATGGGCCAATAACCAGATTCTGTATTTTGTTATTCAGTTTTCGAAACCATTTAGTAAAGCAGGCATTGCCAAAGCAGATGCTGTTAACTACGGCAGTAAACACGATACCGGTTCGCTACTAAAAGCGGTAGCCAGTTTTGAAACTACCGAAGGCGAAGTAATATATGCACGTGTTGGCCTTAGCGCCGTAAGTGTAGAGGGTGCACGCAAAAACCTGCAGGCCGAACAACCCGGTTTTGATTTTGACAAAACACTAAACGCTGCGCGCAGCGCCTGGAACAAAGAACTTGGTAAAATAGATTTTGAAAGCGGAAATGAGGCTGCATTACGCACCTTTTACACCGCCCTGTACCACACCATGGTTGTACCCAACACCTATAGCGATGTTGATGGGCAGTACCGTGGCCGCGATTTTAATGTACACGAGGCAAAAGGCTACACCTACTACACGGTGTTTTCGCTGTGGGATACCTACCGCGCACTACACCCATTACTAACATTAATTGACCGCCAGCGCACCGGCGATTTTGTAAACACCTTTGTAGCACAATACGAACAAGGTGGCCGCTTACCAGTGTGGGAACTTAGCAGTTGCGAAACCTGGTGTATGATAGGCTATCACTCTATACCGGTAATAGCCGAAGCTTATATGCGCGACATTAAAGGCTTTGATGCTGCTAAAGCTTTTGAAGCTATGAAGTTTAGCGCCATGGAAGACCGTAACGGATTAAAAAGCTATAAAGACAACGGCTACATTAAATATATGGGCGATGGAGAAAACGTATCGCGTACGCTGGAGTATGCGTACGACGATTGGTGTATTGCCATGGCAGCACAAAAGCTGGGTAAAACAGAAGATTACAACTACTTTATAAAACGGGCTCAGAACTATAAAAACCTGTATGATGCATCTACCGGTTTTATGCGCCCTAAGCAGGATGCGTTTATGACACCGTTTGACCCTTACAAAGTAGACCATAATTATACCGAAGCCAATGCCTGGCAGTACTCATTTTATATACCGCAGGATATTAGCGGGCATATAAAGCTATTGGGCGGTAAAGATAAGCTGGCAGCATTTCTCGATTCGTTGTTTAATGCCCCAACCAAACTTACCGGACACAAACAACCCGATATAAGCGGTATGATTGGACAATATGTACACGGCAACGAACCCAGCCACCAGATAGCTTACGAATACAACTATGCCGGCCAGCCATGGAAAACGCAAAGCATGGTACGCCGCATAATGAATGAAATGTACCACGATAAACCCGATGGGCTTTCGGGCAATGAAGACTGCGGGCAAATGAGCGCCTGGTATATTTTTAGTGCGCTTGGTTTTTACCCTGTATGCCCGGGCAGTAACCACTATGCTATAGGTTCGCCACTAGGTAATAAGGCTACCATACACCTGGAGAATGGCAAAACATTTACAATAACAGCTACTGGCAATGGCGGCACAAACGTGTACATAAGCAGTGCTAAGCTTAACGGCGCACCTTATAACAAAAGTTACCTTACCTACGCCGATGTAGCCAACGGCGGCACGCTTGAGTTAACCATGAGCGCCACACCCAATACCAACTGGGGCAGTGCCGATGGAGATACACCGGTTACAGAGATTAAGTAATACCATACACCCGGCTGCCAGCCGTTGAAAACTGTTAGATAACCTAACGGTGCTTTTTTACATATTCGATATATAAACCACACCACTCTATGGC
>JBJOOW010000248.1:0-4669 GCA_046051095.1 Bacteroidota bacterium
AGATAAACTGGACCACTTTGGCATTTACAACGCCGATACAAAAAAGTACTCGCACCAGCTTAAGGTTATTAAACGATTGTTTTAGGTATGAAAAAAATAGTAGTGTTAACGGGTGCCGGCATTAGTGCCGAAAGTGGTATAAAAACCTTCCGCGACTCGAATGGCTTGTGGGAGAACCACCGGGTAGAGGATGTGGCATCGCCCGAAGGTTGGGCTGCTAACCGCGCACTGGTGCTCGATTTTTATAACCAGCGCCGCCGCCAGTTATTGCAATGCCAGCCTAACCGTGCCCACATTGCCCTTGCCGAGCTTGAACAGAAATATGATGTAACTATTGTAACGCAGAATGTAGACGACCTGCACGAACGCGGTGGCTCTACTAAAATAATACACCTGCATGGCGAGTTACTTAAAATGCGTTCATCGCTGGATGAAAACCTGGTGTACCCCTGCACCGGCGATATTAATATTGGCGATAAGTGTGAGCGCGGTTCGCAGCTACGCCCTTTTATAGTTTGGTTTGGCGAAGACGTACCCAAAATAGGCGATGCGGTAGAAGTAGTACGCCGCGCCGATATACTGATTGTAATTGGTACATCGCTGGTGGTATACCCTGCTGCCGGTTTGCTTAACTATGCGCGCTACGACATACCTAAATGGCTGGTAGACCCATCTGCTATGCAATTACCGCGTATACCTAACCTTACGTTTATTAACCAGAAAGCAACCACCGGTGTAGATACACTGGTAAAACAATTACTGGCCAATGCTTAAAGCATATTACAAACCATATCAGCTAACATTTACCCAACCGGTGCTTACATCGCGCGGACAAATGAAAGTAAAGAATGGCTACTACCTGATGCTGGAACAGAATGGTGTAACCGGTGTAGGCGAGTGTAGTTTTATAGAAGGCCTTAGTGCCGATGTTTTAGAAACCTACGAAGATACATTAACCGCTTTTTGCAAAACAATAGAGCAGGGCCAGCCCGATTTATCGCTGCTACACTCCCACCCTTCTATCCGCTTTGGTTACGATACTGCCCTGCTAGATTTACAGAATGGCGGCAATAAAATATTATACCCTTCAGCCTTTACCAGCGGGCAGACACCCATACCCATTAACGGATTGGTTTGGATGGGCAACAAAGATTTTATGCTGCAGCAGATAGAGCAAAAGCTGCAAAGCGGCTTTAAGTGCATAAAGGTAAAAGTGGGGGCAATTAATTTTGAAGAAGAAATTAGCCTGCTGCAATTTATACGTCAACATTTTAGCCCCGATGTTATTGAAATACGATTAGATGCCAACGGCGCCTTTACCGCTACAGATGTTGCAGAAAAACTGGAACGCCTGGCTGCTTTTCATGTTCACTCTATAGAGCAACCGGTAAAACAAAATCAGCAGGCACTTATGCAGCAGGTTTGTGCGCAATCGCCAATACCGGTAGCGTTAGATGAAGAACTGATTGGCGTACCCGAACACCAACAGGCCGCATTACTAGACACCATTAAGCCTGCCTATATTATACTTAAACCAAGCCTGCTGGGTGGGCTGCACGTTAGCAACAGTTGGATTGCAGCCGCCGAAAGCCGTGGCATTAAATGGTGGGCTACCTCCGCACTCGAATCTAACATCGGGTTAAATGCCATTGCCCAATGGGTATTTACCAAACAGCCCGATATGGTACAGGGTCTTGGCACCGGCGGACTGTACACCAACAATGTTACATCGCCGCTTTATATAAACAACGGGGCATTATGTTATAACCCGCAACAGCCCTGGGGGCAATTAATATAACCGCATGTTTTGTATAGATTTTAGTAACCCAACCAACCAGTTACAAGCCTTAGCCTACACCATGCTAACCGGCGATATAAACGCCTGGGAGCGCGATGTATGGCAATTTATAGCCAATTGGTTTAACCCTGCAGTTACACACATCACCATACATACATCCGGCTCTACCGGCGCACCAAAGGCTATAAGCCATAGTAAACAGGCAATGCTTAACAGTGCCATAGCCACCTGCAACGCTTTACAACTACAGCCATTAAGCAATGCCTTGCTATGCCTGCCTGCCAATAAAGTTGGGGGTATGATGATGATAGTACGCAGCATACATTTACAAATGAAATTGTATTGCATTCGTCCATCGGCTACGCCGCTGAACGATTTGCCTGCCAGTACAAAAATTGACTTTGCAGCACTTACCCCCATGCAATTGCACAGCGCTACTACCAGCTACGAACATTTTAAAACTGCCGATGCAATTACCACTATTATACTGGGTGGCGAAAATGTAAGCGCCGAAGTATTGCAACTGGCTAACAGGTTACAGGCTCACGTTTACCATACGTTTGGCATGACGGAGACCATCAGCCACATAGCACTAAAAAAACTAAACGGCAACAATGCCGATAAACACTATAAATTATTAAACGGCATACGAATAAGCACAGGGCCCGATAACCGGTTAATAATACATGCACCTGTCTTAGAGCAACCCGAACTACTCACCAACGATGTGGTAGAAATAATATCAGATACAGAGTTTAATTGGCTGGGGCGAATAGATAATGTAATAAACACCGGTGGTGTAAAAATACACCCCGAAGAACTGGAACAGAAACTACAACCCTTTATTGAGCCTGCCTTTTTTATTGGCGCACTGCCCAACAAAAAAACAGGCCAGCAGGTTGTGCTGGCCTTAGAGATGGATAAGTTAAGTGAAACTGATTTAGCTGAACTGAATCAGGCATTGGATATGTTTAGCGGGCCGCAACGTATACGGCAGGTTTTGCTTTACAAGCAGTTTGTGCGTACCAGTAATGGTAAAATAAAACGCACCGAAACCCTGCTTCGCCCCGCCGATAGTGTACTTACGTACTAGCGGGTAAGCTGTACCTTTTTAACCAGCACCTGGCTACCACTGGCAATTTTAATAAAGTAAATACCAGCCGGCTGCGCCGATAGGTTTACTATACGCTGATTGATGGTAGATGGCACTTCGCTTTCAGCAACCAGTTTATCGCCAATGGCGTTAAAAACTTCGTAACTGTAGCTACCGCCGTTTTTAAGCTGTGCGTTTAAGTATATAATACCGGTAGTTGGGTTAGGGTAAACCTGCACAGTGCTAAAGTTTTGTTGTTGGTCTTTAATACCGGTAGGTATTTCGGCAGTGGCAACGCCTGCGCGCGATGTTTGCAGCATAGCACGCATTATATCTACCTGGCCGTGGGTAAACATATTAAGGCAACGGTCGTCCGAATAGTCCATATAGTTTTCAATCATATCCTTAAAATCAAATGGCGCATCGGGGCACGAGTTAATAACTGTATCGCAGGTTTGCTGCGATGCATCCGACGAGAAAGGAGTATCTGCTATACCATCATCGTTGGTGCAGCCTGTGCTGTCGCCCCAAATGTGGCGCAAACCAAAAAAGTGGCCTAACTCGTGTGTTAAGCTACGACCCTTGGTTACGGTAGCATCTATAGGTGCTGCAAAGTTACGGCCTACTACCGGGTAGTGCAATACCACACCTTCTTTAGCCGAGTCGGCACTTGAACCTGCCGGCCAGTTAGGCGCGTTAGATGGTGGGTACGAATAACCCAATATACCAATACCACCCAATACGTTGCAAACCCAAATGTTTACATAGCGGTCGGTTGGCCAGGGTGCAGTACCACCTGGTTCTACTTTCATATCATCGTTAAAAGGGCTGTAGCCGAAAAACCTACCGTTGCCGGGTTTGCGGGTAATACCGTTGGTAGGGTTGCCATCCGGGTCGGTTGTGGCTAATTCAAACTGTATTTTGGCATCGGCAGCTACCGGTAAAAACTCGGCGCGGGTGCGGTCGGTATCAGCATTTAGGCGGCGGTAATCTTCGTTCAACACATCTACCTGCGAAAAAATTACAGAGTCAGGCACATTCTCTGCCTCTGAGTTATACAATACGTGAAATACCAAACGCACTTTATAAATAGTATCATCGGCAGCGCGGGTGTCTTTTTTTGCAGCAACTATACGTTGTGCATTTTCAAAACAATCGTGTACGCGTTGTTTGTAGGTAGGGTCCTGCTGTTGCTTGTACTCAATTACATTAAAAGTACCGCAGCGGCGTTGGTTAGCCTGCGCAAAAGTTGCAATGCTTAACAGCAGGCAACACAAAAGGGTAAAAAAAGATTTCATGGTTTTATGGTGTGTTTATAAGGTGGCTAATTAATACAACATTGGTTCAAATAGCAAGCTTCTGTTATTAACGGGCAATCAACAGCCTTTCGGTTTGCGATGCCGACGAGCCGGTAAAGTGCAGTAGATACAAACCGCTGTTCAGGTTATCTAATTGCAAAACGGTAGCAGTACCTGTTATCTCAGTTTCGTATACCACTTCGCCAAGTGTATTTACCAGTTGTATGCGTTTAAAATTGTGCGCCTGTGGCAAGCGTACAGCAACCATGTTGCTGGCAGGGTTAGGGTATAGTTTTATGTCTACACGTTTAACCTCATCAGCAATACCCAGCGTTGGGTTGTTTTGCAGGTTAATGTTATCTATATACATGGCATTGCCCCAGCCGCTAACGTTTTCGAATTTAAAGCTTACTTTATTTTGGCCAGCCAGGTTAAGCAGCGGCACCGATACAGTTTTCCATTGCGATGAAGTTGGTATAA
>JBJOOW010000249.1:0-5338 GCA_046051095.1 Bacteroidota bacterium
TGCCATCCACAACATTGCCATGTATATATATTGGTAAAATAACTTCATTTACGGCGACAAGAGTTTAATCGTCGTTATCGCCAGTGCCCAATGAACTGGTTTCATTATCCAGCGAGTAATAGAAGGCCCGTATACGTGCAACATCGCGCAGAAAATCTATTTTAATAATTTCTACCCGGTGTATAGGCAACCCTGTACGGCTTTTCAGGTCATCCAGCATTTGTATGCGTACATCTGGCTTAATCAGGTCTATTCGTTCGTATACAATATCTTTCCAGTTTTCATGCTCCAGCGATAGCTGACGATCCAACATGTATACCATAGCCAGTATTATCAGGTCGGCCAGTATTAAAACAAAAATACTGTGGTCCATGCCTGTAATAGCAGCACCAAAACCCTGTTTGCGGTTTATATCTACAAACTGATTAAGGCTGATATTTATATCGGCCAATGCATTAATAATACCAATGGTAACGCTCAAAAAGAAATAACCCATCTCTCGGATAGGTACTGTAACAGTACGGTAACGAAGAATAGAGAATATGGCAAACAGGCCAAATGCAAAACCAATTTTAAGTTTTAGGCTACTTAATAAAAAGCAAATAAGAAAGTTAACCGAGTTGAACAATATGAACGTAAACAGAAAGTCTTTGTTCTTGTGCCTTGGGTAATAGATAAAACGTACCAGCGTTACTATCATTACCAGGTTAAGGGCATAGCGCAAAATAAAATCCCAGAAAGATCCGCTTACAAATAAGCCAGTGTTTGCTACCTCTGCTACTGCATCAACTGTTTCCATTCTTTATTATTTTTTCAATCTTTATAAAATTAGGCTTAAAAGCATTGTGCTTTATATCTTCCATCATGGCAACCGCGGTAGAGTATTTACTAAATCCCACTTCTTCAAAACTCCGCTTGTTAAAACTTTTTATGATAGGGCTACCGGTTGCGCTTTTATCGGTTTTTACCTCGGCAATAACCAATTCCGGAAAAGATTTTTTGTTTCTAAAATTATCGAAGACAATTTGCAAGTCCAGCGTTAAACGTTCGTTCATTTTTTTGCTGGCAAGTGTTATCCGGTTAAAATAAATCCACATCTTCTTTTGCAGGGCAGCTTCATCTAACTGGTGGTGATGCACTAAGTCCAGCTCCTCATCGGTAAGCGTCAGCTTTACATCATCCTGCCTCAGCCTTTTCTTATCGGTACGGTTGCCTTTTACTTTATACTTAACCTCAAAAAACACTAAGCCAGAGTCGGAATAACGGCGATACCTTACCTTCAAACGGTTTATTTTACCGTTGTGATGAAACTTATATAACTGATAGTCTTCGGTATCAAAATAAAGCGACTCATAGGCAAACATCCGGTTACTATCAATCTCTAAAGCGTAGTAATTCTCTTTTATCTCTTCCAGTATATCGGCAAACTGATTGATGTGAAACACAAATTTAGTATCTATCCTGTTCAGCATTTTAACCTGATCCAGCCCTTTCAGGCTAATAGGCTCATATGTTGCCAGTATATCCTTTACTTGCTTTTCGTAAGGCAGATAATCAAATGCCATATTAGTAATTCAACTTTAAGTCGCGTAGCTCAACAGTACCACGCGGATCATCAATAGTTGTTTTTATCAAATCAACACCTTGCTGTAATACACAGGTATCGCAATCAGATATTACCCACACCGAATAATTACCGGGGCGCAAAAACTTAAATATATACTCGCCGGTGTACGATGTACGGGTATCATCATCTACCCAGGTATTATCGCCATATGCCAGATATACACGCGCATCGGCCAGATAACCCGAATCGGTAGCGATACCAAAGTTATTAGTATCATAACCGTACACTTTGCCATGTAAACTGGCAAGCCCGCCATCACCGGGCTGCTTTTTACAGGCTGTTACTGTAAAAATCAATACGGCACCAACAATAGCAACTGAAAACAGATTAGAAACTTTAAAGCTCATATAAATTGTAAATGGGTTACTGCTGTACAGCTAATTTTGCTACAGCGCGTTGGTTATTGGTAAGACGTTCAACAACATAAATACCTGCGGGCCAATGTAAAATATTTATTACCGCATTATTAACCGCTGCTTGCTGATAAACTACTTCGCCCATTTGGTTAAATACACTAATCTGCGAAGTACCTTCGCCCGGTACTATTACCTGACTATTACCTGCGCAAGGGTTAGGATAAACAACCAGGGTATTCTTAACTACATCTGTTATACCCTCTGGTATTATGTAAAATACATTCACCATATCTTTTTGCCCTACCAAAGTATTAGTAGTATAACCAGCCACATATATACCACCGTTAGCAGCCAGTATAACACTACCAGCATCGGTAGCGTTGATTGGGCCATCGTAAACCAGTTTTTGCTGCTGGTTGCCCTGATTATCGTATATCAATGTAACAGCGTTATTGTTTTTGACCTGTGGAGTACCTTCGTTTGCCTGGCCGGTAACGTTAACCGAGTTATTTACGCCCAGGGCAAGGGCAAATGCAGCATCTGTTTCACCAGCGGCACCGTTGTAACTTCTACTCCATTGCAAACTACCTGCGCTGTTGTATTTTATAGTAACGTAATCCAGATTATCGGCTGCAGTAGAATCAAGATCACTGCTACCTGTTACATATACATTACCGGTAGCATCCAGCACCATATCGGCCAAATCATCATCGCCGGTGCCAGCACCATTGTATAGTTGTAACCATTGCTGCGCCCCGCTGCTGTTGTATTGTATGGTCAGATAATCTCGGTTGGTAGAGGCCGTAGCATTACGATCGGAAGTACCAGCCAACAGTACGTTACCATTATTATCAATTGCAATTTTTGCAGGTTGATCGTCGCCAAGGTTAGATGCATAAGTGGCAAACGCCGTTTCGGCACCATTACCCGATGCATACTTTTGTGTTTGTATATCGTAATCAGTTCCGTTCCATGTTCTACCGGTAACATAGGCATTGCCCGCATTATCCAGTGCAATAGCATAGGCGCGGTCATCGCCGCCACCATTACCATTGTAAGGTACAGCCCATTGTAATGCCCCGGCCGATGAATATTTAAGTGATATATAGTCGTTACTAACCAACAGGCTGGCATCAGCATCGGTAGAACCAGTAAGGTAAACATTACCCGAAGCATCTACAGCCATGGCACGTGCTTCATCGTCGCCGGCTGCTCCTCCATCCCAGTTACGCGTCCACAGGGTATCGCCACTGGTGTTGTATTTAATTACAAACACATCGTAATCGTTATTGGCATTCTTGCTCTTTCCGGCCACATACACATTACCCGAACCATCGGCGGCAATAGCAACCGGTTCATCGGTATCACTATCTGGCCCGTTAAATGTTTTTACCCAGGCTTTGTTGCCGTTCATATCGTACTTAATGGTACAAAAGTTACGATCCTCGTTGTAATCATAAACGTAACCTGTTGTATACACATCGCTACCGCTGTTGCATATTGCTGTAACCTTATCGGTAAATTCACCTTCTCCGTTATAGGTTTTAATGTATTGCTGTGTACCGGCGGCATCATGCACTATCATCGCAGCATCTTTCATACTAACGTTATTTACCAGACCACCGGCTGTATAAATATTACCCGATGCATCAGCTACACTTACCATACCATCGTCGTTGGCATTTGCATCGCCCCCAAGTATTTTGGCATATTGTTGTGTACCAGCGCCATCGTACTTTAGTATTAGTACATCATCGTTAGATGTAGCACCGGTTGAAATGTCGGTGGTACCGGTTACAATAACAGCGTCTGACGGGCCAATGGCAACATGGCTAACGGCTTCATCTTTACCGGCAACATTGGTATACGCCTTAGACCATAACACCGCACCAGTAGATGGGTTATAGGCAATTGTTTGTATATCGTTCTGCAGGCCATTAAACTTAGTACCCGATACTACAACCTCGTTTGCATTACCTGCTATATCGGCAGGTACATCATCGCCATTGCTATCGTACAACTTGGGTTGGTTCCATCCGTTAGCGCCATTGCTGCTGTTATATTTAATAGTTACAAAATCGTAATCGCCACCATTGCTCGATCGGCCTGTTACATATGCGTTACCGCTGGCATCTAACCATATACCGGTTGCACGGTCATTTTTACCAGCCTGGTCAAGGGTTTTAACCCATTGCTGGGTAAGGCCATTGTTGTATTTTATTGTACCGTAATCATCTTTATTATTGGCTGTTTTTGTTTTGCCCGTTACAATAACATTACCACTTCCATCTATAGCCATATCGGCCAACTCATCATCCAGGTTGTCGGCGCCATCATACACAGCAGTAGCCAACTGCACACCGGCAGATGAATACTTTACCACCACATAATCGCTGTTTAGTGCACTGTTTATGCCGTAGCCACCTGTAAAAATATTACCGCTGTTATCAGCAACTACCTTTACACCATAATCATCCAGATGCCCGCTATGGTCGTATGCCATTAGCCATATTAGTGTACCTGTTGTAGAGTAAGATGCGGTAGTAATATCCTTACCTGTAGCAGTTTTGCTGGTTCCGGCTACAACAATGTTACCAGCATTATCAAACGTAAGGTCATTTATTTCGTCGTTACCATTACCGGTTCCATCGTAGGTGCGGGTCCATAGTGTATCGCCGCTGCTGTTAAACTTAACCAGTAAAAAATCTTTGCCATCGCCCTGCCGCATGGTAAACCCCGCAGCATACAGGTTGCCCGATGCATCGCGCACCATCGCGTTAAACTTATCGCTGTTATCGCCATAGCCAACATGTGTGCTGGCCCAATACTGGGTAAAACTCTGTGCATTGGTATTGCAGACTACAATTAACAAAATTGCAAGTGTTAATATTCTTCTCATACTCTGGTAACTATTATTTAACTATCACTCTACTAAAAATACTAATTCTGCCATGCCTTATAGGGTTAAAAGGCCAACATTGATAATTTGTCGGTAAATTGTTAAAAACCCCGCATATTACTCGGTAAGCGGTTTGCCGGTAGATGTTACAATATTAGCCCTACCCGGGCCTCCTTCGGGCCATTGCACATGGTAATCGCTTATTCTCAAGTCGGGCATGTAATAATCGGTAGAGGTAATTTGAGCGCCGCTATCAAAGGCATTTTTCATATCGGTATAGTCTTTATTGCGGGCCTGCCAGGTTTCTTCGTCCGAGCGGGTGCGCACTATGTAGCCACGCTTAACCAGGTCTTTTATCTTTTCAATATCGCGGGTGCTGTTGTTTCGCTTTACAAAGGCAGCCTCAGGTTTGCCCGGCTCGCTGTATACAAACATTACACGCCCCTTTAACGATGG
>JBJOOW010000250.1:0-5037 GCA_046051095.1 Bacteroidota bacterium
AAAACGTTTCCGTACCTGAAAGATAAAACCATCTACTTTGCCATTAAGTTATCCTCTACCACCAACCCGCTGCAAAAGCAGTTTTCGCTGATAGAGATACCGAATGTAGATGAGCGTTTTGTAATACTGCCCTCGCACAACCAGAACCAGTACATGATACTGCTGGATGATATTATACGCTATAACCTGCCCGAGGTGTTTTCATCTTTTCCGTATAACAAAATAGAGGCCTACACCATTAAGCTAACGCGCGATGCCGAGCTGGATATAGATAACGATGTATCGCAAAGCTTTATCGATAAAATATCGAAGAGTGTAAAGGCGCGCCAGAAAGGTACACCGGTGCGCTTTGTGTACGATAACGCCATACCGCGCGACCTGCTGGAGTACATTAAAGGCAAAATGAAATTGCGCGACCTGGCTAACCTTATACCGGGCGGGCGTTATCATAACTTTAAAGATTTTATGAAGTTTCCCGCACCGGGGGGCAAAGGGCTGCTGTACGATAAACAAAAACCACTGCCACACCCGGCGCTTAAAGCCAACCAAAGCTACTTTGATGTAATAAAGAAACAGGACGTAATGTTGCATTACCCGTACCATAGTTTCTCGTACTTTATTGATTTGCTGCGCGAGGCCGCCATTGACCCTAACGTAAAAAGCATACGCATAACGCTGTACCGGTTAGCTAAAAACTCGATGGTGATAAACGCCCTCAGCAACGCCGCACAAAACGGCAAGCAGGTGCAGGTAGTGGTAGAGCTGCAGGCCCGCTTTGATGAAGAGGCTAACATACGCTGGGCCAAACACCTGCAAGACCAGGGTATACAGGTAATATATGGAGTGCCGGGCTTAAAGGTACACTCTAAATTTTGCCTTATTACGCGCACCGAAAACGGCAAGCCGCAACACTACGCCAACATTACCACCGGTAACTATAACGAAAGCACAGCTACGGTGTATTGCGACGACTCGTTATTTACTGCCGATAGCCGCATAACCAAAGAGGTAGAGCATGTGTTTGAGTTTTTTGAAAAGAACTTTAAGGTGCACAGCTTTAAGCACCTGGTGCTTTCGCCGCACAGCACGCGCAAAAAACTAAACCGGCTTATAGATAACGAGATAGACAATGCCAAAAGCGGCAAAAAAGCCGAGATACTGCTAAAGATGAACAGCATTGTAGATGAGGAGATGATAAGCCACCTGTACCAGGCTAGCAACGCCGGTGTAAAGGTGCGTGTTATTATACGCGGTATGTGCGGCATTATAGCCGGTGCACCGGGCATGAGCGAAAACATAGAGGTAATAAGCATTGTAGACCGACAACTGGAGCACTCGCGGGTGTTCTTTTTCCATAACGGGGGCGAGCAGTTGTGTTATATATCATCGGCCGACTGGATGGTGCGTAACCTTGATACCCGTATAGAAGTTACCTGCCCTATATACGACAAGAAACTACAGAAAGAACTACGCGATATACTGGAGATACAATGGAGCGATAATGTAAAAGCACGCATTATAGACCCACTGCTAAAAAACCAGTACCGCCCAACTACCGGCAAACCGGTACGTGCGCAGCAGGCTATATACAACTACCTGGCTAAGCAGAAGTAAGAGGTACGTTTAGTTAACTATACAGATGTATTACCTGCACTTTACTTTAGGTTGCGCAGCAGGGTTTCGTAAAAGGCTATCGATTCCATGTACTCCTTCACCCCTACCCTTTCATCTATACCATGTATGCCACCCAGTATTTCGCTGTTCATACGCACGGGCAGAAAACGGTAGGTGTTGTCGGTAATATCCTGAAAGTGTTTAGAGTCGGTACTGCCCAGCATTAAAAACGGGCTTACAATAGCATCGGGAAAAACATCGGCGCTGGTTTGCTGTATCAGCTTAAAGCCATAGGTGGCCGAGCTGGAGTTTTTGCTGGGCTGGTATACCTCGCCGGGGGTAATGTGCACTGCAGTATCGTTTATAATTTTGCGGGCGCAGTCTATTACCTGTTCTACGGTTTCATCGTTCAGCACGCGGTAGTTAACCTTAGCCGTAACCAACGATGGTATTACGTTTTCTTTCAGCCCGGCGTTCATTACCGTGGTAACCTGTGTGGTGCGCAGCAGGGCGCGACCTTCGTCGCTTTTTTCATACTCCTTTAAAATAAGCGGGTTAAACAGCCAGCGGTTAGCAAACACTATTTTAAGCGGCGATGGCATTTCGGGCCCTACAAAGTTTAAAAACTCATCTACGGTTTCTACCGTGCGTGCATCTTCGGGGTTATCGTGCAGCTTTTTAACGGCAGCGGTAATTACATCAATAGCACTCTGCTTAGGTGGGTGGCTGCTGTGGCCGCCTTTTACATTGGCTGTAAGCTCCAGCGTTATATAGCCTTTCTCGGCTGTGCCTATAAGTGCTACGGGGCGTTTAATGTTAGGCACCATACCTTCCGATACCATGCCGCCTTCATCCATATAAAACTCGAAGTGTACACCCTGTGCTTTCAGGTGCGCTGCTATAGCCGCTGCACCTTTGTTGCCGCCAATCTCCTCATCGCTGCCAAAGGCAAAGTACACGGTACGCTCAGGCACAAAGCCGGTAGCCTGTAGTTTTTTAAGCGCCTCGAAAATGCCTATCACGGCTCCTTTATCATCGAGCGTGCCACGGCCCCATATAAAGCCGCCGCTTACCTCGCCGCTAAACGGCTGGTGGGTCCATTTACTGCGGGTGGTTTCTTCTATAGGCACTACATCTAAGTGGGCATATAGTATTACCGGTTTGGCTGTGGTGTTTTTGCCGGGCCATTTAAGCAGCAGGCTGCGGCTGTTTATAATGGTATCATCTACCGCAGCAAACACCGGTGCGTAGGTGGTTTTAAGAAACGTAAAAAACGAATCGTAACCGGCCTGGTTAACCACCGTGGTATCATCGTACGATACGGTGTTTATCTGCACCGCCTGGCTAAGGTGCTGCACAGCGGTATCGTCTACCGCAAAGGTGCGGCGCTGTCCATCGGGTTTTACTATCTGGCGGGTGGTGTAGCGGCTGGTATTAATAAACAGTACAGCTACCAGTACAACCAGCAGCAGCAGTATAAAAAGGAGGGCTTTTTTCATGGGGCACTAAGTTGCATAATTTGTGGTAAGAAATGTAACAGCCTTGCCACGAATTGCACGGATGAAAGCAGGATGAATACATTGGTTTAACCACTAAGAACACTAAGGGCAGTAAGTAGGTTAATAAAGACGAAGGCTGTTGGCTGTTGAGCCTCCCATTGAGGGAGGTGGCGAGGAACGAGCCGGTGGGTGATGGTGTTAAATGCAATTGTCTGAGTCAGGATTTACAGGGTTAAAGAAATGTTGCACAGGTATTCATCGTGATTTTAAAATTACCCCCATATCTAAAACCATAAATTCAATCGCTTGATAGTTAGGTAGTTACAAGGCGTTTTTTGAGGGGTACTAACATGTAAACTTACAACTATTTAGTAGTCAAGCTATTACAAGGACAGGGTATTAACATGGTGTGTTACATGTTAACACCCTACGGTTAGCGCTGTTGTATCTCGTTGGTTAGCAGGCGTATACTGTTGCGTACTAATTCGCCCATGCTGGTGCAGTCTATAAAACTTGGGTCTTTGTAGTAGTCGGCCAGCTCTTTACGCAGCTGCAGTACCTTCTCTTTAGGCGATATGGTATCGCGGTCCATAATATCTATAAGGTTGTTAAGCCTGTGGTGGGCCGAGATACTTCGGCGGGCTATCAGGGTGCGTTCCTCCTTCTGGTACTGGCGTATGGTTTCGGGGGTTAGCAGCTTAAGGGTAAGCTGAACGAGTGGGGCGTTCTCTTTAAAAAACTGCGGCAGGTACAGGGTGCGTTTGCCTTCATAGCTTTGCTGGTCAAAATCTATAGCCCGTATACGGAACTGTACTTCTTCAAAATCGGGGGTTATATCAAACACATAATTGTAGCTGCGCATATCTCCAAGCAGGCGTATAAAACAGCGCTCGTTAAACTTCACAAACTCTTTGGCTATGCGCACCTTGTTAAACTCTTTGTTATCGATATAGTACTGCATAAACTGGTCGCCGGGTATGCCGGCTATGTGTTCCTCTATCAGTGTTTTTACATCTACAAAATAGTTGATACGCGCCGGCGAAAGAATGTGCTCTAACTCTAACCCGTATATGCGCGATGCATCGGCCTGCTTAACGTAGAAGTAATCGTAGTTATCGTTAAAGTCGTTTACTATTTTAATGCGGAAGGGGTTGCTGTTGCCAAAGGTGCAGTAGTCTATACGTTCCACGTGTAAATGGGTGTGTACACTGGCATCGCCCCCCGATTTAAGGATAGAGTAAATCTGCTTAAGCCCATCGTGTATATGTACCAGTTCGCTTTGCGGGTACAGGGCGGCTTCCCACAGCGTGTCTTTACCGTTCTTATCGCGTATAGGTACGCTGCCGTTAAAGTGGCGTAGGTCGGCATAGCTAACGGGCAGTTTTATTTCGCGGCCATTGGCAATAAGGTATTGGCGCAGCTCGGGGTTTACGGGGTAAAAGTCTTTCTTTTTGGTAATAACCTGCTGCTGGTAATTGTTGGGACTATCCATGTAACAAATATAGCATTGCCAGATGTTAGAAGTGAGAAGTAAGATTTTAGAATTGAGAATTGAGCAGCTGCCCCCTAACCCCCTTCCCGATAGAATCGGGATGAAAAAGGGGGAACAATACAAACAGCCAAATGCATAGCCACGAATTACACGAATGAATACAGTTGTTAATCACATAGGAACATAGAATACAGTAGCAGTTGGTTGTTGGGTGAAATGTTTGTTTGATAGGAGGTGACATAGTGAACAGAAGAAATACAAATAGCCAACCCATATAGTTTCACGAATGTATGAATGAATACAGGGTGCTTATCAACTAAATAGTATGTTAGGCAGTGTTAAAGGCTATGGGTAGTGTGGGCAAAGGGGCGTATTATTGTGTAAACAAACACCTCCTTAGTATGTCGCATGTAGACTTGATAATAGAAGAGC
>JBJOOW010000251.1:0-4422 GCA_046051095.1 Bacteroidota bacterium
ACCCAGGTTATCGGTAACAGTTACACCGTAAGTACCTGCAGGTATATTAGCAAGTGTAGCCGATGTAGAGCCATCGCTCCATAGGTAAGTGTATGGGGCGGTGCCACCGTCAACCAATAAATTAATAGAACCTGTAGAAGCACCATGGCAAAGCGGGCTTTGATACATCAGCTTTACCGTGAATGATTGTGCATTTACGCTTAGTGCGATCAGCGATACTGCAATTAGTAATAAGTTTTTCATGTTGTTGATTTTAGAAAATTGTGTTTTTAAAAGATTTCCTTTCTTGGTTTTGGTATACCGCCACAAGCCCTAAAATGTTACAGAACACAACGAAACACTTACAACGTGCATTTTGTATGGCACAGCACCACATAAACACGATATAAATCACTACAAATAGCTGGTTTACAAGCCACTAAGCAGCGCCAGCACATACAAATAATAAATAAAATATAAAGCTGCACAAAGCCCGTTTTGTGCGTTTGTTATCAGGCTTTTACATTAATACCCTTTTCGGCATTAATAGAGTTGTTGTAGCAACTGTAAATTTGGGCGGGGTAACGCTCAATTAACTGATAATTATGGGTTGCCATTAATACAGCGGTGTTATGCTCGCGGTTTATTTTAATAAGCAGGCGCATAATCTCGTCCGATGTTTCAGGGTCCAGGTTGCCGGTAGGCTCGTCGGCTATTAAAACCGGCGGATTGTTTAACAGGGCACGGGCAATTACCAACCTTTGCTGCTCACCACCCGAAATCTGGTAAGGCATTTTGGGCGAAAGGTGGGTTAAGCCTACTTCATTTAATACTTCAGCTATCCGCTCTTCGCGTTTGGGCTTACTCTCCCACCCTGTGGCGCGCAGTACAAAATCCAGGTTATCTTGTACAGTACGGTCGTTCAGCAACTGAAAATCCTGAAAAACGATACCAATTTTACGGCGCAGGTAGGGTATTTCGCTCTTTTTAATGGTTTTAAGGTTGTAACCACAAATTTCAGCTTCGCCCTCGTTTACCTTAATATCGGCATACAGGGTTTTAATAAAACTGCTTTTACCGGCACCTGTTCGGCCAATCAGGTAAACAAACTCTCCTTGTTTCAATTCAAAGTTTACATCGCTTAATATAAGCGCACCGCCCTGGTACACATTAACATGCTGATAGCTGATTACGTTTGCTGCCTCCATTGTTGCTTATTACCTTACAAATTACGCCATACACGGTTTAACCCCAAAACCCTGTTACCAACATAGTAACTATGCCGTTGCCGTTTTAATACAACGCTACATGCCGAAAATTATTTAGAAAACCAGCAACTGCTTTACTACAGCAGCTTTTTAAACCTGAAGAACAGCAGGCTGGCTATAAGTATAGCTGTCCAGTACACCCACTCGGCGGTCCATATCCAAAAGGTACTTACAAAAGGCATTTTAAACATTACCTGAAAATAGGCTATGTATATAATTACAGTAACCACCTGTATGCCCAACGCCTTGTAAATATCGCCAAGGCTTATAACACCGTTGAATATGATATTGCTGAACGACATAAGTATAAACACCACAAATATTACCGGCAGTATATCAATTGCCATAGGTATAAGGGCAGTATCCTGCTTGCTGGTAAATATGCCTATACAAAAAGTGGGGAAAAGATAAATAACAGCACACGATAGCAGTGCAAACACAAGGCTTATAACACTTATTTTGCGCACAGCATCTTTCACTGCACCAAATTCGCGCTGGCCAACCAGGTTACTTATTACCGTATTAGCCGTAGAGCCTAACGACCATGTAGGAATGGTGAAAAACAACAACAACTGGCGGAAAATTGATGATATAGCAAGCGCATCAGCACCCAGTTGGGTTTCTATACGGGCAAATAAAAACAGCCACGCACCCACTGCCGCCAACGATTGTAGCATTAGTGGCACAGCTATATTGCCCATCTTCAGCATCAGCTTGCCGTCAAATTTCTTAAACCTGAAAAGGAAGAACTCGTGTATGCGCTGTTTATGGAACGTACCGGCAAACAGCACCAGCACCGCCAGCGTTTCAGATATACTGGTTGCCAGGCCCGAGCCACCTATACCAATATGCGGCAAACCAAACTTGCCGTACACCAGCCCGTAGTTTAAAAATATGTTGAAGAACGTCATTACCGCTACCGAGGCCGCCAGTATAGGCGTACGCCCTATACCCGAGTAAAACGCTATAAACACAAAACTGATAAAGCTGGGTATAAGGCCGTAAATACGGTAACCCAAAAAAATCTCGCACTTCTGTACTATATCTTCGCTGGTTAGCATAAACCCAAGTATTTCGTGGGTAAAGCCTTTTATAAGCCCAAAAAACAACAAGGCTACTGCCAGCATGGCAATAATCGTAGTATCTACAATGTTGCCTACCTCTTTACGGTTAAGTTCGCCCATGCTGCGGGCTATAAGCATTTGGGTACCGCGCGTAAAACTAAAGCCGGCCATAAACAGCACCGAGTAAAAAATACTGGCAAAGCCAATGGCATCCAGCTCGGTTTTGCCCAGGTTACCTACAAATATGGTATCAAACACACCGTTACTGGTCCAGGCAAGGTTGCCCAGTATAAGCGGTAACGATATGGTTAATATCTCTTTGTATGTAGCCTTCAGGTGCGCCATCTATTGTTTTTCTATTACGGCCATGGTAGCTGTACCTTTGGCCACGGTAACTTCTTCGCCGTCCTTAATATAGTAAATTTCGCCTTCGCAAAAGTGAAAACGCTTGCCGGCCTTTACCACACTACCTCGAGAGTAGAACTTATCTGAAATACCGGGGTTAAAGTACGATGTTTTAGCCTCTACGGTAAAAACCTTCTGCCCCTCCTCTACCATAGAGTATGCCGCAAAACCCTGTACCATATCCAGTATGGCCGAGGTTACGCCGCCGTGCAGCCAGCCATTTTGCTGGTGGTGTATCTCTTTAAACTCCAACTCGCCGGCCATATAGCCAGGCTCTATGGTAGTAAACGCAAAACCAATCCAATGCAGAAACTTGTTCCGCTGCATCATCAGTTCGGTATAAGCTTTATAGTTTGGGTTACGCGGTTCTAACTTCTTCATGCTTGCCAAACATAGAAAAGTTAACGATTACGCCGGCAACAAATTGCATTGATACTCATCAGATAACTATTGCAGAACAATTCTATTTTAGCGCTGTGGCTCCTGTACAGGTAAAAAACTCATATAACAGTATCGGGCAGATAGATGCATCGCTGCATCCTTCTACCCTGCAACTAAAGCTATCGGTTACGCAACAGGCGTTGCGGTACTTTGTGCTATCGGCCAGCCACCAGCAGGTTATATTTTATGGCGATTATACGTTGCACCACGTTGCCAACTCTGCCGAATTAGCCGAACGGATAGAACAGCTATACAATAAGGATGAAGTGTTGCAGCTAAACTACGGCAGCGTGCTGGTAGCTTTTGATGAGAAGTACACGCTGGTGCCCGCAGAGTTTACGTTTATGATAGACCGTAACACACAGCTTAGCCAAACCTGCGGCACTACCGAAATAGTGTACGAGTGCCCCGAAGTGGTATTGCAAACAATAAAAAAACTGTTCCGCAATGCGCAACCGGCACATCTGGCAAGTACATACTACCACCAGCTTAAAAACTATCTGCACGATAATAACGACCAGTTGTTTGTAAACGTAGGCGCCGGCTACCTGGATATTATCCGTTTTGATACCAACGGCCAGTTGCACATTATGAACCGGTACAACTACCAATCGGCAACCGACCTTATTTATTTTGTACTGCTATGCTGCGATGAGTTGCAACTGGACCGCGAAACAACCAGCCTGGTACTACTGGGCGAGGTAACCACCGGCAGCCAGATATACGATTTATGCTACCGCTATTTCCGCAACCTTAGCTTTATACACGAACCCGAAGGTGTACAGTTTTCGAATGAGTTTGCTGTTTTTCCGCGGCACCTGCACTTTAACCTTTATAACCTTAGTATATGAGAGTAATTGGAGGAAGGCTAAAAAGCATACGCTTTGAGCCACCTAAAAACATACCCACCAGGCCTACTACCGATTTTGCCAAAGAAGGCCTGTTTAATGTATTGAACAACAACTTCGATTTTGAAAGTGTAAAAATGCTGGACCTGTTTGGTGGCACAGGTAGCATTAGCTACGAGTTTCACTCGCGCGGCTGCACCGATATTACTACGGTTGAGATTTTTCCTAAGTGCGCCGACTTTATTAAGCAGACCGCGCAAAAGCACAACATGACCGGACTTAAGGTGCTTAAAATGGATGTGTTTAAGTTTATAGAAACCGCCAACCAGAAATACGATGTAATATTTGCCGGTCCGCCTTACCCGCTACCCAACCTTAATACCATACCCGATTTAATATTTCAGTACGGACTACTGG
>JBJOOW010000252.1:0-3972 GCA_046051095.1 Bacteroidota bacterium
GTTTAAAAACTCAAGCGTTTTTTTTAAAATCAATGGTTATAAGGCAATTAGCACAACTATTAACTTTAACTTAGCTCCTCTTGTTTCGTTGGCTGAGTATTTGAAAATATATAATTGGATATATGATGATGGTAATTTATTTGACAAACTTGGATTAACTCGGAATATAGTGTCATTGCATTTGTCAATGCCAGAGCGACTTATCCTAAATGGAAATGTATTTGAGTCTATCAAATCTGCACACAAAATATATCTCGAAAATAACATTAAACAATATATTGATATAAGAAATAAAATTTCAGATCAATTGTTGGAGTTTAATAAGCGGGCTGTTTCGATAGTGGATACCTATGCAGGTAATTTCCAAAAAAGCGTTTTTACTTTTCTGACATTTTTGGTTTCAATGATATTACTTCGATTAGCAAATAAGGAGGGTGAGATATCTATTTCAGGTAGTGCGGCAATTCTTTGCATCGGTCTTTTTATTTCTGTTATTATATATTTATACTATTCACTTTGGGAACTTGATGAACAAAAAAGGAGGTTTGAGAGAAGTTATGAGAATATGAAATTGCGTTATGAGGATTTACTTGATCCTAAAGATATTGCTAGAATATTGCGTAATGATTCAGATTTTAAGCAAGATTTAGCATTTATAAATGATAAACGCAAACGTTATACTTTCATGTGGGAAGTTGTTATGGCTATATTTGCATTACTTCTGGTATTGCTATACTTTAAAAAGATTTTTATTGTAGGATTCCAATTCGTTAGATTTGTATTAAATCACTGTATTTGTTAAGTTAAGCCTGTGCTGGGCAGGACCCCACTGGCGCGAGCGTCCGCTCGTGCCCTAGCATAACCTCACAGCGGAAGATGGCCACGGATTCAGGCTTGTATATTTTTCAATGGATAGAACCCTCGCCATGACACGCTGTTTGATATACCGCGCCTGCTGCGCGGGGGCGGCTGTTTGTCCTCCGCTGGAGGAGGTGCCCCGCAGCTTTGAGCGGGGCGGAGGAGGACGGCTGTTTAACTAACGCACCTATCAAAAACAACCACTATCTATAAGCGCAACACCTTAGTTCCGGAGGAACGAAACATATGGTAGCCCCGGGTTTTAACCCGGGGTAATAGTAGTAGAGTAATTAAGCCCCGTAGGGGCGATACATATAAAACAAGTACTAAGTGTGTAGCAAGGCTGCAAAACGCCACACATCTTCAAACGTATTATACAACGGTACCGGTGCTACACGTATCACATCCGGTTCGCGCCAATCGGCAATTACACCCGCGGCGGTTATTTTTTCAAACAACTGCTTGCCGTTGGCATTGGTTTGTATCGATAGCTGGCAACCTCTGCTGTCTTTATCGGCAGGCGTTATAATTTTATACTCGCTATTGTCAATGGTCAATTGTCGTTGGTCAACTAAAAGCCAATACAAATAACCGGTAAGCAACTCCGATTTTTTACGGAGCGCAGGCAAAGTAGCCTTATCAAAAATTTCGAGCGATGCTTTATGTGCCGCCATGCTAAGGATAGGCGCATTGCTTATCTGCCAGCCCGCTGCACCCGGTTGTGGTACAAAGTTTTTGTACATCTTAAAGCGGGTCTTTTCATCGTTGCCCCACCAACCGGCAAGGCGCGGTAGCGATGGGTTATTAGCATGGCGTTCGTGCACAAACACACCACTTACCCCACCGGGGCCACTGTTCAGGTATTTGTAGCTGCACCAGGTGGCAAAGTCTACGCCCCAGTTATGCAGTTGCAGTTCTACGTTGCCAATAGCATGGGCAAGGTCAATACCAATGGTTATGTTGCGCGCAGCACATGCGGCTGCAATTTTTTCAAGTTCAAAAAGCTGACCGGTGTAATAGTTTACTGCGCTCAGCATTACCAGTGCCAGTTCATCTTTATGTTGCTCTATTTGTGCAACTATATCTTCGGTACGCAGGGTTACTTCGCCTTCGCGCGGCAGCACCTCTATTATACACTCTTCGGGGTTTAAACCATGCAGACGAATCTGCTGTTCAATAGCGTAATAGTCCGACGGAAATTCGTTGGCCTCTACCAGTATTTTATTGCGCTTACCTTGTGGGCGGTAAAACGAAATAAGCATCAGGTTAAGGTTTACCGTTAGCTGGTTCATTACTACCACCTCATCTTTATTGGCACCCACCAGCCGCGCTATCGACTCTGAAAAAAAGTGGTGGTAATACAGCCACGGGTTGCGGCCATGCAGGTGGCCTTCTACACCCAGGTTGCGCCAGTCTTCCAGTTCGGCATGCAGGTGTTGCTCTACACTTTTAGGCTGCAGCCCCAGCGAGTTGCCACACAGGTAAATAGAATCGGTACCGTTTACCTGTGGTATATAAAACTGTTGGCGAAAATCTTTTAATGCGTCCTGCGCATCCAGCGAGCGCGCAAAATCCTGCGAGTTTTCAAATTTCATAATGCCAATAATACAAAGTTTGGTAATAGCGGTATATGACTTTTGATAGACCCTATAGCCTTAAGGCTGTGCGCCATTATTAATAATACCTGCCTATGGGTGTTACTTAGCAAACGCTTTCTTATCCAGCTTAAGCCAGTTAAGCGCGTTTTTATAAAGCAGTTTATCTTTTACTTTTTTGGTAGCAGTAAGTGCTTCAATCTCTTCACCGGGTATGGCTTCGCCCAACGGAAAAGGGTAGTCAGATCCGCAACATATTTTGTCTTCGCCTATCAGGTCAATTACATACTGCAAAAAACGGGTATCGTGTATCAGCGAGTCTACATAAAAGTGGCCCAGGTAGTCGCGCGGGTTTACGTTATTATCCAGCGCAGTTAAGTCGGGGCGTACTTTAAAGCCCTGCTCAACACGGCCTACGGTACTTGGGAACGAGCCGCCACCATGCGCAAAAGCAAACCGCAGTTTAGGGAAACGCTCAAACACACCACCAAATATCATCGAGCAGATAGCACGCGAAGTTTCGGCCGGCATACCTACCAGCCAGGGCAGCCAGTACTTACTCATTTGTTTAGCGCCCATCATGTTCCAGGGGTGTACAAATATGGCCAGGTCAAGCTCCTGTGCGGCTTCGTAAATAGGAAAAAACTGAGGCTCGTTCAGGTTTACATCGTTAATGTTGCTGCCTATCTCTATACCGGCCATGCCCAGCTTTTTAATGCGCTCCAGCTCTTTAATAGCCAGGTCGGCACTTTGCATGGGCACCGTACCTAAGCCTACAAACTTTTTAGGGTAGCGCTCGGTTATCTCTGCTATATGGTCGTTTAAAAAACGCGATACATCCAAACAGTGTTCGGGCTTGGCCCAGTAGCTGAACAATACCGGTATGGTGCTAAGCACCTGCACATCTACATGCGTATGTTTGCACTCGCTTATTCTTGTTTCGGGGTCCCAGCAGTTGCTTTGTATCTCGCGGAAAAACTCATCGTCTTTCATCATCCGCGCACAGCAGGGTTTGTGGTGGTCCAGGTGTATAAACCCCGGGTAGCCGAATTTCTCGCTCCAGCGTGGCAGGTGTTCGGGTATTATATGTGTGTGGATGTCTATTTTCATTGGCCCGTGGTATAGTGTTGGGTTTAGCCTGGGTTATTGTACGGTAGTACTACACTGATAGTTGTTGCCGCCAAAGCTGTAATATAACTGAAAGTTAACACGGCGGTTGGCTTTATCGTAAATGCCCTGTCCGTATACACTGGCACCACCGCAATATTGCTGGTTAATCTCCAGTATGTTGCCTTCGTTATTGGTGTCAGTACGTATATAGGCTACTATACCGTTGCAGTTGCTGCCCATTAACCCGTTTATTACTACCTGGTTGGTGCTTACCCCATCCCATGTTATCGATACCAGATTGGTAACAAAAGGTGGTGCTGCGTTGCAGTTTTCGTAGGCATAGTTGTTAAGCCCTATATATTTCTGGTAGCTGGGGGTTTGGCAATCGGTACCTTCGTAGCCGTCCTGG